>JAJXYX010000055.1 GCA_021780355.1 bacterium
CAAACGCAAGTGATCAACTGGAAACGCGAAGCGTTGGAAGGCGATAGGGACTTAAATCCAAAGAAACTGAAAAGTCGAAGAAAACTATAAACTATAGGGGGGCTTCGCCCCAAGCCCCACCAAAGGACTGTCGTCCTCTGGACACCTATTATTTTTATATATCATCTTCCTCTGCGGAAGATGATAAAACAAATCAAATAGGTTTCCAAAGGACGACAGTCCAATGGCTAAGGTTTGGGGCGGAGCCCCAACGCTACGCGTCGGGTGGGGAGGTGTGCCAGTTGGGGTTTTTGAAGCGGTAGATGAGATACGGAATGAGGCTCATGAAGAAGAGGCCTGAGAGGAGGAATCCTTCGTAGAGGTAGAGGTTGCCGATGGGGAGTTGGCCTGGGGGGATGAAGCCGACGAAAAACGCGATGGTGCAGCTGAGGGCGCCGAGGGAGCCTACGAACCAGATGCCGGGCATTTTGTAGGGGATGCGGTACGCACGTTCGACGTGGGCGTGGCTATAGCGTAGCTTGATGGCAGCGAGGAACATGAGGACGTACATGACAAGGTAGAGCTGAGTCGACATGACGCTGAGGATCCAAAAAGCGCTGCTGGCGGAGGGCATGAAGAGGAAGGCGAAAGAGGCGAGCGTGACGACGATGGCTTGGAAGAGGAGGAGATTTGCAGGCATGCCGTGGGCGTTGAGCTTTTGAAAATAGGGGGGGAGATCGCCATGCTTTGATGTGGCGTGGAGAGCTCTTACGGGACCGATGATCCAAGCGTTGAGCTCGCCAACTGCGCCCCAGACGATCATGATGGCGAGAGGGACGATGAGCCAGCTGAGGTTGAAGTGGCCGAGGAAGAGGTGGAAGGCTTCCATGAGGCCGGCGACGAGACTGATATCTTGATGCGGGACCATGATGGCGATGGAAAGAGCTCCGAGTACGTAGAGGAGTAGAGATGTGCCTCCAGCGAGGAGAACGGCTCTGGGGAAGGTTTTTTGAGGATTTTGCACTTCGCGGGCATGAGCGGCGGATACTTCGAGACCTCCGAAGGCGAGAAAGAGACCGGTGACAAAAACGAGATCTTGGATGTGGGAAGACGTCGTGGAGTCTTTAAGGAAGGGGAAGAGGGCGGGAAGGGAAAATTCGAGTTGAAGAGGTTGTCCGCTAAAGAGCCAGAGACAGCCGAGGATGATGAGAAGAGCGCCAGGAAAAATAGTGCCAGCGATCACGCCGAGGACGCTAAACCAGCTGGATGTCTTGAGGCCAAAATAGTTAAAGAAAGTAAACCCCCAAAAACCGCCAAGGATGATCGAGATGAGAAAGAGCTTATTTTCAGAGAGAGAGGGATTGATCATGTAGGCGATGGTTGTGGCTGAAAACGAAAGGATAGCAGGGAACCATGTGACGTTGTGGATCCATTGCATCCAGACAGCGAAAAATCCCCAGCCAGGGCCAAACGCTTCTCTCACCCAAATGTAAATGCCGCCAGTTCTTGTCCAGCCTGTGGCCAGTTCAGCAGAAATGAGGGCCGCTGGAAATAAGAAGAGAAAAGCTACGAGGAAATAAAAGAACGCAGATGCGTACCCATATTGAGCGACAAGAGGTAAATTTCTTAGTGAAGTCATGACGGATAAGTTAAGCATAGCTAGCAAAAATACATTTAAAAAACGACGCGGGGTGGTAGATGTTTCCATAGGTTCCTAGGGGCTGAAGTTTTATTCGCCTGTAAAAGTTTGTTTTGCTATACAAAACCTTTATGCTGTTTGCAACTTTAGTTGCAAACGACCAGGAGAAAGTATATATGGCTCAAGAGAAACAGAATATCCAAATTCCTGATTTAAAAGGAAAAACTATTGAAGAATTTTTGCGAGAAATTGAGGCGAATATCATGATTGACGATCATGGAGACGCAGTCATTGGCGAAAGAAAGAAAAAACCGGAATTTAATTAAGGTGTTTATGAGCGATAGGTTGACGATTAGGCATTTTTCAAGAATCGAAGCGGAGCAGCATTTAAGCAAACAGCCTGTAGGCACGTTTCTTCTTCGAGAAGGGGAAAAGATTAATCGATGGATCACGACAGCATTGGCCGAAGGAAACCATGAAGTGCTGCAAAGTTGTATTTTGACAGTTGTCGTAGGAGACCAAAACATTTCAGAGAGGTTTATTGTGCATACGCCGGATGGTTGGACGATCTATCAGGATAATCCAGATTTGCATGATCGACAATGCTATTTTTATCGAACGATGAATGAGCTTTTGAGAAGTATTGAAAGTTTAGCGAAAAAACAGTTGGATGTTTAATAGACATCTTACGTAACTTAGAGCAGCGATAAAATGGATCTTTTCCCCGATTTTTTCTTTGCTAAATTTTTCCCTACTTTATTCAAGTATGTCAAAAATTTAGCAAAGAAAAAATTGGGGAAAATCTCTCATTTTCTCATCTGCTTTAAGTTAGGCAAGATGTTTAATTTTTTTTCCATTTGCTGAGCTGGAGCAGCAAATAGCATAGCATGCCGCCCGAGAGGGCTGCTAATAGAGCGAGAAAAGGTTTTTCTGTTTTCACATAACGGATCAAAAATACGGCGCTGAAAGCGGCTGTTAGCAGAGTAGCTGCGTAGAGCCCCGCTTTTTTTTGAAAAAATAGGGCGATGGAAGATAAAAAAAGGAGAAATCCCAGTCCAGTTCCAGCGTAAAGAGAACCCATGCTCCCTTTTTGATATCCCAAAAGTCCGCAACTCATCAGAGTAAGACTATAGATTAAAACCGCTAAACAGACTTGCTTATTCATTGAATTTTCCTCAAAATCAGTTCGTTGACGATAGCAGGGGAAGCTTTGCCCCTTGTGAGTTTCATGACCTGGCCGACAAGAAAGGCTAAAGCTTTTTCTCTTCCAGCTTTGTAGTCGGCGATCGACTGGGGGTGAGCTGCTAATACTTCATCGACTAAAGGTTCGATCTCCGAGGTGTTTGTGACAGGAAGATAATCTGGATTGTTTTTTACGATCGTTTCAGGATCAAGACCTGGAGAGGCGACCATATCATCGGCTACTTGTTTTGCAATGCGGCCCGTAATGAGCTGAGAGTCAATCATGGTTAAGAGTTTGGCTACATGGGCAGGGGTGATGCCGATTGAGAGAAGCGTCTGGCCGCTTTCTTTCAGCCTGCCTGTGAATTCTACTGTAATCCAATTGCAAAGTTGGCGCGCATTGGAATAGATTTTGAGCGTCTCTTCAAAATAATCGCAAAGGGGTTTGTCGTTAATGAGCAGAGAAGCGGAGTAAGGAGTGAGTCCGAGTTTTTCTATGTAGCGGTTATATCGGTCTTGCGGCAGTTCAGGCAAACAGTTTTGAATCTCATCGACATAAGCTTGGCTTAAAACTACGGGAACTAAATCGGGTTCAGGGAAATAGCGGTAATCATCGGCGCTCTCTTTTCGGCGCATGAGGATTGTCTCTTTTCTCTCAGGATCCCAACGATAGGTTCCTGGAATAATGACCTCTTCGGGAGGGCGGCTCGGATCTTGTAAATAGAGGGCCACTTGCCGTTTTATTTCCGATTCAACCGCCGCTTCGAGGAAACTGAAGGAGTTCATGTTTTTAATTTCAATGCGAGGTCTCAGTTCGGTAGAACCTTTGGGACGGACGGAAATATTTACATCCATGCGAAGACTTCCCTCTTCCATATTGCCATCGGAAGCGTCTAGATAGAGCATAATGGCTCGAATAGCGGATGCGTAAGCGGACGCTTCTTTAGCGGAATGGATGCATGGCTCGGAAACGATCTCAATCAAAGGAGCGCCTGCTCGGTTGAAATCGACCCCAGCAAAGGTGGTAAAATGTTTGAGCATGCCGGCGTCGTCTTCGAGGTGGGCTCGATTCACTTGGAAAGTTTTGGGAGTTCCTTCAACGAAAGCGGTCACTGTACCTCCGACGACAATCGGACGCTCAAATTGGGTGATTTGAAAGTTTCTAGGGCAATCGGGATAAAAATAGGATTTACGGTCGAATTTACTGATCAGAGAAATGTTGGCTCCAATGGAAAGGCCGAACTGGACCGCTTTGCGCACAGCTTCCTTATTTAAAATAGGAAGAGCTCCTGGCTGCGCTGTACAGACGACGGAAATATTGGTGTTTGGTTCATCTCCAAAACGATTCGCTGCAGCGCTGAACAGTTTTGATTTTGTATTTAACTGTACGTGAATCTCAAGGCCGATAACAGGTTCCCAAAGTTCATAGGGGAGGTTTTTCATGATGTCAATCCATCAAATAAAGGGGGGATTTTTCGAGTAAGTTGCGTCGCTTGTTCAAAAGCGTGGGCGTACTGGATCAAGGGAACATCGCACATTTGAGGGCCGATGAGCTGAAGCCCTAGCGGCATATTGCGGGCATCAAATCCAGAGGGGACGCTGATAGCGGGCAGACCGGCGAGGTTAGCCGGGATGGTAAAAATGTCTTGTAAGTACATCTCCAAAGGATCGTTGATCGACTGAAGAGGAAAGGCTGAAGAGGGAGCCACAGGCATGGCGACTGCATCGCAAGAAGCAAAAGCTTGGTCGAAAGCTTCAATCATCAAAGTTCTGACTTTTTGCGCTTTTTTATAAAAAGCGTCTTGGTAGCCTGCTGATAGAACATAAGTTCCCAGCATGATCCGTTTTTTTACTTCGCGTCCAAAACCTTCTTTGCGGGATAGTTCATACACTTCGTCTAATGTTTTCGCATCTTTAGCTCTCAAACCGTAGCGAATGCCGTCAAATCTGGCTAAATTTGTAGAGGCTTCGGCTGTTGCCAAAATATAGTACACTGCAATGGAGTATTTGAGGATATCGAGGTTGATGTCGACTGTAGTAGCTCCTAGAGATCGGAGAATTTGAAGATTGTCTTCAAAGTGCTTTTTCGCTTCAGGCTTTAGGTTTTCTAGAAAATGTCTAGGAATGCCGATTTTGATGTCTTTGAGATCAGTTCCTAAATGATAAGATTCCGCTGGCAAGTCTAAACTCGTTGAGTCGAGAGGGCAGTGGCGTCCTATCGTTTCCATGGTAAGAGCGATGTCTTCTACGCTTGTTGCAAAAGGGCCGATTTGATCGAGAGAAGAGCCGAAGGCGACGAGTCCGTAGCGCGAGACCCTGCCATAAGTAGGTTTATAGCCTACAACTCCGCAAAATCCAGCGGGTTGGCGAATTGAGCCTCCTGTATCGCTCCCTGTTGCAATCAAAGAAAGCCGAGCAGAGACAGCCGCAGCAGAACCTCCGGAAGAGCCGCCTGGCGTGCAGCCTAAGTCCCAAGGATTGTGAGCGTTAAAATAGGCCGAATGTTCATTGGAAGAGCCCATCGCGAATTCATCGAGATTGGTTTTTCCGGTAATCAGGGCATCTTCTTCTTCTAGCAAGCGGACAGCTGTCGCTTCGAATGGGGCTCGATAGTTGTGAAGGAATTTCGATCCGCATGAGGTGATCTCTTGAGCGATGTGCATATTGTCTTTAATCGCAACGGGGACCGCTGCAAGCCTTCCGAGGGGCTTATTGTGAGCTCTTTTCCTATCCAAGGCTTCGGCCTTCAGCAGCATACGGGGGCCTAAAATCGATAAAAAGGCTCCTAGCTGTTGATTATGCTGTTCGATTCGTTTGAGGAAATATTCAGCGATAGCAACGGCTGTGTATTCCCCTTTTACAAAAGATTCTCGAAGTTGGGCTGCTGAAAAATGGTGCAAAGGGGTCTGGGTCATGGGGCTTTCATTACAGGTGGAACGCGGATCATTCCCCCGATTTGGTCTGGAGCGTTGTGTAAAAATTCTTCTCGGGGAAGAGACGGTTTCGGTTCATCTTCGCGCATCAGGTTTTTCAGCATAGACTGTAAAACGTAATCGCAAGGAGCTACGCCATTTGTGTCCACTTCTTTCAGCTGCTCAACGTAGTCTAGGACCCGGCTGAGAGATTGGAGGATATCTTGGTCTTCTTCAGGGGTGCAGCTCATGCGGCACAGGCGTTTAAGATTTTCAAGCGTTTGATTATCAAACTGTGACATATTCATCCATAAAAACTCACCCAGAGTAGCATGTAAGACGGGTGAAGTCAAGGATCTAGTGTTTGTCATGGACAATCTTTAAAAATTATATTATGATGAAATTATAGAAATTGGGCTTTTGTCGGCCCTACTCAGGAGGAATTTCATGAAGGTAGTTAAAGGTATCACTAAGCTTTTGGTTATTGTGGGTGCGTTGAATTGGGGGCTAGTGGGTTTTTTTCAATATGATGCAGTAGCTGATCTTTTGGGCGGAGTCTCGTCGATGGGCGCTCGAATTGTTTATGCTTTAGTCGGTCTGGCCGGACTTTATAAATTCGGATGTTTTTTCTGCTGCCGCAATAAAAATTGTGGATGCGGATGTTCGAATTGCGGTTCTGGCTGCAATTGCTGCAACAAAAAGCACCAGCAGTAACTGAAATGAATTCAAAAGTGCTTTTTTAGCATAAAAATGCAAGGCGTTTGTCCTTGCATTTTTTTTATACCTTCAAAAAAAAGTTTTTTTTTTTTACACTGAAGAAATGCGACTTTTTCGAATATTTGTTATTTCTACTCTCTTATGCCAAGCGGCTCTTTTTGCTGATGAAGAGAGATCTTATACCTACTGGGATGTCCATCCTTTGCACGTGGGGGGGAATGCGATTTTTCTTGGCAGCGCATCTTTGAGCGAAACTCCTTACGGGGGCGACCTTGTTTTTAACAAGGAGGCTGCTTCTTGTCATTTATTAGTTCCGATCAACGAAAAAAACTTTTTTATCCCTCGCGTTGAATGGGCGACATTCGAGATGAATTGGGATCATAACCCAAAATTTGAATCTACCCGCTTTAACTATACTCAGTTTTCTCTGACTTTTTTTACGAACCAGCTTGAGCAATGGCGCTGGATTTTGCGGGCCGATTATAACATGGACACAGACCATTTTGGAGATTCCCACTATGGTCTTTTTTCAGCCTTAATTTGGGGCGCCTATGAAATAGGGGCCGATTGGCATTATCATGTGGGAGCTTACGCTTACAGCGGCATGAAAGGCTCGCAAGTTTACCCGCTCATTGGATTAGATTATACATGGGGAGATAATTGGCTCCTTTTGTTCATTTTTCCGATCGATTACATGCTGAAATACAAATTTAATGAAAACTGGAGCTTGGCCTTGAAGGGAAAGCCTTTGAAAGAGCGTTTTCGTACAAGTGTGAATCAGACCCAGCCGCGCTCTATTTTTAGCTACTCTTCCATTGGAACTGAGTTAAATCTTCGATATGAAGTGTTTTTGCGCATTGAAGCTGAGATTTTTGGTGGCTGCAATTTTGGCGGCGACTTTTATATTAAAGATCAATGGGGACACAATTCTCTTTATACCGAAGTGGGTTTTTCTCCCTACGGCGGAGCTAATCTCAACTATGGTTTTTAGTTCGGTCTTTAAGGAGAAGCCGGCTCTTGGCTTTTCTCTTGGCTTAACTCGAAAGATTTTGAAAATCTGTTGAAAATTTTCTCGTTCAAGTTTTCTTTTTTTCCTTCCATGGCGATCAAATAGAGCTTATTGCCGATCATGAAAGCAAGTCCTCTGAAATAGTTGGATTTACTATGTACTAAGAAATCGATGCCAGGAGTGCCTTGCAGTTCGATGACTTTTGCGAATGTGAGTTTGTTGTCCGCGCTATGTCCGATAATGCCATTTAATAATCCTTCTAAACCGGTTATTTCATTGCCTTTTGTGATAGGCAGTGGATACTGAGCGATGAGCAGCAGGCAAACACCTTTATCTTCAAAGGGAGCTAAATAGACATCGTAATGAAGGCGTAGGCCGTCATCCGAAATTTGAAAAGACTGTTGTACCATTTGGGGGCGCGCAGGAAAATGAATTCGGCAGTCGCCAGTTCGGGAGATCATTAAATTCCAAGGGCTGCTTTCATTAGCATGGACGTGATTTTGAGTTAAAAAATGGATGGCAAGCAAAGAGAAAACTAAAAACCAAATTCCTAATTTTCTGATGAGTGTGCGATTCATAGCTGCTTCTCCTATTTTACCGGATTAAATGTGTGTATGGCCAAGCCCCAAACGACCCAGCTGACGGCTAACATAAGAATGGATGCGGTAATCACATTAAAGATGGCTTTTAAAATGGAATAGTTTTGCACTTCCGCTAAGGCGTTTAAATAGATTACTAAAGACCAAATAGCGACAGTCAAACGAACGATTAAGATGAAAAAGAGAACGTAGGTCAAAGGTTCGCTTAACTGGTCATTTCCAGTACTTAACATGAACAAATTTCCGCCAAACAAAGTTGTTAAGGCGATCCATGAAAGAATGTTGAAAATAAATGGAACGCAAGACCATACATAAGCGGCCCTGACCGTTTGGAAAGTCCCGGAACCTTTAAATGCTTTGCCGATCCAATAAACTGCTGCACTCCAAATAGATAAGAAAGCGTATCCCCAAAAAGGCGATAAAATGGCCGCGAAAAGGAAAATGGCCAATAGGGAAAAATTTTGCCCTAGAGCTAAGGTTTGGGCGTTATTCAAGAGGGAACCGAATCCATAAATGGCCGCGAGCAGCCAAAGACAGCGGTTGGGGTTTTCTTGGACAATCCGTCGGATGGTGGCTCTTGGACGAGTCCAAATGTCCAACCATGGGTTAAAATGTGTTTCCATAACAGTTCTCAATCATAAGAAGGTTCTTGCGCCCTCAAGCTAATTGTAAAAATAAATAAATAATTTTTACAATTTAATTAAAAAAAAGATTTGGAAGTCGATGAAAAGGAAATAGATAGAAATCTTGTGATAAGCATTATTGAGAAAATAATTATTGAGTAAATGATCCCGGAGGTAAAAATATTGGCTAAGGACTTGAAAAGACCAAAATGCTGTACCTCTCGAATGGCTTGGACGAAGAGAACGAAGGTCCAGATTTCAAGGAAAAAGATTCCCATATGAAGGAAGAGAGCAAGAGATCCGGGGCCGTGCTGAACAAATACCTCGTCTGGTTGAATCAAGAGCAAAAATGCCCATAAGATCAAGGAAATGCTCATAGGAAGTCTGGACCAAGCAAGAGCTGCCCTCACGTGGGAAGGGGGCGCCTTGCCTCCGAACCAACGGGCTGTGAAGAGAAGTATCCAACCATAAAACCAAACCCAAATTACCCCCAAAGCGGGAGCTAAAACAAGGGAAGGAATTAAAACGGCGTAGCGATGAAAGCTTAAGCCGAAAGACCAAAAATTAAGGAAAAAAAATAAAAACTGCAGTACATAAATCCCTGAAAGCCAAAAAACCCCATAGCGCGGGTTTGTCTGTACCACCCAGCGGATCGTCTCTCTTGGGCGGACCCACATGGAGAGCCAAGGGGTTATTGAAGACATGCAGGCTCGTCTTCTTCAAAAGCGAAATTGTCTAGATCGTCTTCTTCGTTAAATTCAATCTCATAAAGTTCGGAAGGCTCTTCTAGCACAACGATTTCATCCATATAGTCTGAATCGACAGCGTTGATTTCACCTGAATCCATGTGGGCCAAAAAAGGCAGTAAAAGGGCAAACATCAGCATAGCAAGCTCCAGTTAGATGGTTGAGTAAATAATAATTTGATCTCCAGCTTTTCGTAAAGTGTATTTTTCGTTGGCGCCCTTTAAAAATCTCCGTTCCTTTACAAAAAACGAAGGGATTTTAAAGGGCGATAGCCCAATAACTGGGTGTGGGACGGAGTCCCAGCTCAACTTTTCACTTACGTTGTTTGAGATTGTTTAATAAAGAGTTGGCGTTGGCTCAAGTTCATGGCAAATCCTCCGTTGCCCAGAACGTTGGCGCAGGTAATGATTGGATCGAAGAGGATGTAGAGGGCGGTGATGAGAGAGAGCATGGTGGGGTCGAATTGCAAGTAGCGCTCTAGAATGGGAAGCATGACGAGAATCCCGCCTCCTGGAACGGCTGCGACAGAAAATTTAGCGAGAACAAAGTAGGCGGCAAAGATGAGATAACTGATGAAATCTGGCTCCGCGACGCCGAAGCTTTTGAGTATGGCAAAGGCGAAGATCGGAATGGCAAAGCAATCTCCGATGAGATGAACGTTGACTGTGGCGGGAATGATGGAGCGAGCCAGATCGGGATGTCGGGAATTTTTTTCAACTGCGAGCAAAGTGAGCGGCATAGCGGCTGCGCTGGACATGCTACCGAAGCTTGCAAGGGCAGCGGGAAGCATATTTTTGAAGCTTTGCAGAAAAGATAATTTGCTTTTTCGGCAAGCTAACCAATAGAGGAAACATATGTAGGCGAGGAGAGAGCAGGCGGTAAGGGCAAAGATTTTTCCATAGTTTTGCAGGATGTAGCCGATCATTTGATCATGAACCATTTTAATGAAAAAGCCTGAGATGAAAAGGGGAATGGCATATAAAAATCCTTTGAGGATTAAGCTGACGCCCTGATCGACCCGAGTGGAGAGTTGGGAGGCCCAAGAGGGTTTTAACCTTCCTAAACAAATTCCAGAAAGGAGGCCTGCAAGCATAGCCCAGTCATTTCCTATGAGTTTGGGAAACGCGAAAACCCACGCTGGCAGCAGCTGGCTGCCTTCGGAAGGAAAAGGCATAGCGAGATCAAACTGATAAGCTGCCCGACCGATCGAATAGCTGATGAGAGTAGATAAAAAATTGGAAGCGCAAATCGCTGTAAGCAAAGCTAAAACAAGAGTAGAAGCATTGCGTGAAAAATGGACAGTGGTTTTAAAGAGAAGACCGAAAATAATAAAGGGTAAGCATAGTAAAATCGCTGACTTGATCGACAAGCTGATCGCATAAAGAATCGATTGGATTGAGAGGGGAATCCATGGGTGCAGTAGTCCTATGAACGCCATAAGACCTAATAGAATAAAGGGCATTTTACGAAACATATTTTTCTCCGTTTGATTTTTTTTTGGTTTGATAGATTAAAATAATAGAAAAATAAAGAATTACCGGCTGAAGCCGGTCGTTGTGGTTGCTTTGGAGAAGGTGTAAGAAACGGATAGATTAAATAATAACATAGCCCAAATAAAAACTTGAGAGTCTTCCCTATATATAGCTCATTCTATCATGAAGGGCCAAATGAGGGAAATGAATTTATTTCGCAGTGTCTTTCCCTAGCATCCGATTGAATTCGATCTCTTGCTCTTGGGCGTCGAGCTTTTGCACTGTGGTGAGCGCTTCATGCTTGGAGACGAGAAAATGGTGGGCTGCGCAGCGGGCTACCTGCACAAAATGGGTCACGCAGATGATTTGCCGCTTTTGGGCCAGCATTTGCAGTTTCTCGCCCAAGATGCTTGCCGTTTGTCCGCCTACATTGCTGTCGATTTCATCGAAGATCAGACAAGAGCTTTGGTCGTGTTCGGCCAAGACGGTTTTAATGGCTAAAAAAATTCTTGAGAGTTCTCCGCCGCTCGCGCATTCTTCAAGAAGCTGGGGAGCGTAGCCTGGATTGGCGGAAAAAAGAAACGAAATGTCGTCGATCCCGTGCGATGACATAGCTCTTAGGGCAATGGATGCTTCAAACCGAGCGTGAGGGAGGTTGAGAGAGAGGAGCTCTTCTGTAACGGCGATGGAAAAGCGAAAAGCGGCGTCTCTTCTTAAATCTCCAATTCTTTTTGCCTCATCCAGATTGTATTTTTGTACGATGTTGATCTCTTCTGCAGTTGCTGCAATAGATTCTTCTACATCTGAAAGTTCTTGAAGTTTTTGGGTGAGCATTCCTTGTAAAGTGCGCACTTCCTCTAGAGAGCCGAACCGTTTTTTGAGTTTTTCTAAAACAGCCAGTCTCTCTTCTACAGCGAGAAGGCGCCGAGGATCTGCTTCTATCTGTTCAACATATGATCTGAGAAAAAACGCAGCCTCCTCTAGCTCAAGAGCGGAGCGTTTGATGCTTCCAGCAGGTTCAGCTAGACGAGAATCGACCGAGATAAAATGTTCCAAACTATGTGCTGTCCGTTTAAGCAAAGCAATCAGAGGTTCTTGGCTGTCGTGTAAGAAAGATAAAGTAGATGCGGCAGCAGATTCTAGAGCTTGTGCGTGCGTTAACACGTTATGCTCTTCCGTGAGTTTTTCCTCTTCATGATCTTGCAGGTTGACCTCTTCGAGAATTTTGATGTCTTCCTGCGCTTTTTGTTCGTCTCTCTCAGCGATTTCTTTGAGATTACGCAGTTCCTGCAATTTGGCAGTAAGTTGTTTTTCCCGATGAAAAGAGGCTGAGAATTCTTGTACCCTCTGCGTTAGCCCTCCGAATACATCGAGCCATTTTCTTTGCGCTTCAAGAGAAGTCAAGCTAGAAGCGCTGCCTTGATCGACGAGTTCGATGGCGGCCGACGTGATTTTTTTCAAATGGGCCAAAGAAATTTGCTGATCTTCAAAAAAACAGCGGTTTTTTCCAGAGCGGTGAATTTCTCGCCGAAGAAGAACGGGACCTTGCGGAGGGACGTTGACGCCCTCTTCTTCCAGCCAACCAAGCGGCTGGGCAATGGTAAGTTTCGCTTCGATAACAGCTACTGCAGCTCCGTTGCGAATCGATTCTACATCAGCTTTGGCGCCCAATAAAAGTTTAAGAGCTCCAAGGAGCACTGATTTTCCAGATCCCGTTTCGCCGGTAATGATCTGGAGTCCTTTATCAAAATGGATATCTGCTTTTTCAATGAGGATGAGATTTTGAATCGATAGACGGTGAATCATAGTTCCAGCATGGTTTTAAAATGTGTTTTTACAGCGCGCCCTAAAGCTTCTTTCCCATGAGTGGCGATAATTTTTCTTGCGGCTTTAATGACTTGGCTGTTGGCCCCTTTCGGCAGTTCGAATCCAAATTCTTCGCTCAACGTTTTCATCCCTTCCACAAATCCTGCCCGAGCTACAATGGATGCAGCGGCTACGACTAAATCTTCTTCGCCTCTCACTTTTTGTTCAAGATGCACATCTAATTTTTTTTGTTTTAAAAACGATTCCATCAGCGCCGGATTGGCGAATTGGTCTAAAACAGCTTCTTTGCATCCAGTCTTTTGGCTCAAATCGCTAAGCGCCGCCGTATGGGCCCAGGCCATAAGGCGGTTTAAATTTTTGAATTTAGCATGAAGTTCATTATATTTCTGAGGAAATAAACGGATCAAGGTGAAAGGAAAAGCCGAACGGATCTTATAGGCTATTTTTATAATCGCCTCATCCCCAAGCTTCTTACTATCCTTCACCCCCATTTTTTGCATCTCCACAATCCCCGCGCTATCAGCATAGACTGCTGCAATACTAAGCGGTCCGAAAAAATCCCCTTTCCCCGCTTCGTCCATTCCTATATGACTTCTCACATCCAAGTGAGCCTCAGGATGGGAAAATTGAAATTCTTGCAAAATCTCAGGCTCTAAGTAAAACTCAATGAACGCATCCATCTCTTTTCCTTGCACCGTCAGCTTGCCCGACTCATACAAAGCGCAAGAAACCC
The DNA here is from genome assembly GCA_021780355.1 of bacterium. Taxonomy (GTDB): domain Bacteria; phylum Chlamydiota; class Chlamydiia; order Chlamydiales; family SM23-39; genus SZAS-17. The sequence goes on from JAJXYX010000055.1 coordinate 13,439, forward strand.
CCTTTTTCTTCCCGGCAAAGATCGTATACGGCGGCTGAGACAGCTCAAATCCCTGCGAGAGTAAATCTTGTTTTAATTTGTCTGCCAACTTGACGTCAATCGATGCCGTAAAGCACGAGGTTTTAGCCATAATATACAACCTTGAATTGTGTTCCCATTCGGGGCTCCGCCCCAAACCCCGCCAAAGGACTTCGTCCTCTGGACTCCTATTTGATTTGTTATGCAAAAATAAATAGGAGTCCAGAGGACGAAGTCCTTTGGCGGGGTTTGGGGCGGAGCCCCATGTTTGCAATAGTTTATCATGCAGACTATATTAAGTCGTTGGACGGAATTGCTCAAGTCGGATATGATTCTAGTTTACTGAAGAGGTTGGTTGGTATGAGTGATGGCTTGAAAAAAATGGGTGAGGATTTTCGCGGGAAGCGGGAAGAGATGAACCTATCTTTAAAAGAGGTAGAAAACGCGATTTCGATACGTTCTCTTTATTTGCAGGCAATTGAAGAAGGTCGCATTAACCAGTTCATTTCGACAGTTTACGCAGTTGGTTTTATTCGTCAGTACGCAGGTTTTTTGGGATATGACCAGGATCGTTTGATGAAAGAATATCCTGATGCGTTCAGATTGCCTTTGGAAAAACAAGATTTCGCTTACGGGATTGGCACGATGGAAATGAGGGGCAGTCCTCATGGGGGAGTCCGCTGGATGCCTAACGCTGTCTGGGGTCTTGTGATTGTGGCCACATTAGTGGGCGCTTGGTATTTCGCGAAATTTCTGGGCGCGATTTAGTTTGCTTGCTCAAAATTCTTTCTTGGGATATGAATACTCTACGGGGAGATTCCCCCTATCAATAAATGGGATTTCATGTTGTATCATGCACCACTAGGTTCCGAGTTGAATGATCTTGATGATCGTTCCGCAGCGGGAGATCGAACGCTGGGTTTGGCTTCTCTTGATCGAGAGACGTTTGGAGATTACGTCATTCAAAAATCTTTAGGGCGAGGCGCTTTTGGCGAAGTGTATTTAGCCGAGCATCGCTTCATTAAACGTCCGTTTGCCTTAAAAGTTTTGCCTCCCCATCTTTGCGCTGATTTAGGTTTTATGCGCAGATTCGAAGCCAAGGTGGCTGATATCGCCGCTTTGGACCATCCCCATATTGTGAAAATTCACAACGTGTCCAGTCATGAAGGGTGTTATTTTCTGGTGATGGACCCTATTGTCGATAGTTTGGGCGAAACGATGAACCTTGACCGCTATCTATCGCTCAAAGGGAAATCTCTGAGCGAAGGAGATTTCGAGGGGCTTTTGATGCAAGTGGCATCGGCGCTTGATTATGCTCAAGGTTGCGGAGCTGTTCATGGTTCTTTAAAACCGACGAATATTTTAGTTGTTGCGTCGGAGCCGGGTGTCAAGCTGCTCCTTTCTGATTTTGGTCTTAATCGATGGATTGGCGAGGGTGTTTCTTTTCTTCGTTTGTGCGAAGAGGCTTCCAAAGCGCTCATGTCTCGAACGCCTTCCAGCGGAGATAAAGCTCATCAGATTAGCCGTACATTTGTGCGTAATTTTTCTTTTTTAGCTCCAGAGCAAAAAGCTTTTCATGAGTATGAGACGGATGCAAAAGTAGATGCTTATGCTTTTGGCGTGCTTGCGTATTTTCTTTTAACAGGAAAAACGCCGGATGGTTGTTTTGAGCTGCCTTCTAAACTAAGGGCTGATCTGCAAAAAAATTGGGACCTTCTCATTCATCGCTGTTTACAAAATAATCCCCATACGCGGCCTCAAAAGTTTGTGCAAGCGATGCATGAATATTTATCTGTTTCCCGCTCTATTGTCAAAGACTCTTCTCAAACAGCGGAAGGGGAATTGCCGATTGATAGTATTTTTCAGATGTCTTTCGAATTTCCCAAAGAACAAGAGGCTGTTAAAACGGCATCTCCTCCTCCTGCAGAAATGTTGAAACCTGTATTGAAATCACAGGAAATTACTCGCCCTGAGTACGAACCTGATCCAGGGGCGATTTTCCAGAGAGAAACTTTAGTTTCCCACTATGTGCCGAAAAAAGCTGAAATTCAAGAGATCGAGCCTCTTTTGACTGAGATGGTTGTCATTCCTGGGGGGATTTATTCTAGAGGGAGCAACGAGGGGTGCCGCGACGAAATGCCTCGCCATGCCGTGAAACTATCTAGTTTTGCTCTCGATATCCACCCAGTAACCAATGAACAATTTGTTCGATTCTTACAGGCGATGGGCGGAGAAAAAGATGGAAACAACAATGATATTATCCGTTTGAGAGATTCCCGCATTAAACGCAGCTATGGCAATCTTGTAATCGAATCAGGCCACGCGAAGCACCCTGTAGTCGGTGTGACTTGGTACGGCGCGATTGCTTACGCCAAGTGGATCGGCAAACGTCTTCCCACAGAAGCTGAATGGGAAGTGGCTGCCACGGGAGGATCCGATCATTTCCTTTATCCTACAGGCAATGAGATCGAAAAAAATCATGCGAACTTCTTTAGTTCCGATACCACTCCTGTTGCAAGCTATCCTCCCAATAGTATTGGTCTCTATGACATGGGAGGCAATGTCTATGAATGGTGTCAAGATTGGTATGCTTATAATTACTATGATGCATCTCTCCTTGAGCCCGATGATCCTCAAGGCCCTCCACAAGGCGTCTACAGAGTTCTTCGCGGCGGCTGCTGGAAAAGTTTAAAAGATGACCTCCGCTGCGCGCATCGCCATCGCAATAACCCAGGCGCTGTCAACGGCACCTATGGTTTCAGATGCGCCGCCGATGTGGTGTGATCGGTTTTGCTGGGGCTCTGCCCCAGGCCCCGCCAAAGGACTTCGTCCTTATGGAATCCTTTGTTTTTTATAACGATTGAGGCGCGCTCAATCGTTATTGGATAGTGCGAGATTACCATCCGCACGTTCTAGATCCATAAGGGGATTGTACGGAACCCGACGGAGGTTGGAGAGGAGCGGGCGCAGAAGCGGATCCTTGAGAACCTACTGGCACTCGAGGGCCGGAGTTGCCTTGCACCCCTCCTGGAATGTATCGTTGGGCAACGGGGCTTATATAAGGAGCTGGCTCTGCGCCAGGAGGCGGCACAACAGCTCTTGAAGACAAACTTGGACTTCCTGAATATGAACTAGGCGCTTGATTAGAAGAGCCTACAGGTACGCGAGCTCCATAATTGCCCGAAATCGTTTGCTCTCCAAGGCTGGAGATATTTTGAGCTCTTCCTGCGTTCATCAATCCTGGCGGTTGAGCAAAACCTCTTCCATTGGAAGGTTGCGAAGAAAATGACCCGGCGCCTCTTCCAACTTGATTCTGATACATAATGACCTCATGTAATATAGTTTTTTTGTTTGTTCCGTAAAATCTATCGATGTATAGCTTCTGGAATTTTACTTGCCAAAAAAGGAAGTACGTTTGGCGATATACTTCCAGCTCCTCCTATTGCCACTCTAGTCCCTGAACCTCCTTGATAATTTATAGGAGCGTTAGGCGCTCCCGGCTTGAAAAGCTGAGATCCTACAGGAGGACTTAGCACCGGTGGAGCGTTGGGCGTAGGGACTCTGGTTTTGTTCACTGTCTCAGGCGCTTTGCTGATCACTCGATTTTCGAGAGAGGAAAGAGCTAAAGGTGTCGGCGTAGAATTGAGCGCGACTCTCGCCCCTTGTGAGTTTGAGGTCGTCAAAGATTGTGAAGCAATTGGCGTAGTTGACACCGAAGGAGAAGCTGCCGGTTTGAATGACTGAGATCCTATAGGAGGACTTAGAGCCGGTGGAGCATTGGTGGGCGTAGGAACTCTGGTTCTGTTAACTGTTTCAGGTGTTTTGGTAACAACTCGATGTTCGAGAGTGGGAAGAGCTAAAGGTATCGGCGTAGAATTGAGCGTGACTCTCGTCTCTTGTGAGTTTGAGGGTGTCGCGGATTGTGAAGCAATTGGCGTAGTTGACGCCGAAGGAGAAGCTGCCGGTTTGAATGACTGAGATCCTACAGGAGGACTTAGAGCCGGTGGAGCATTGGGCGTAGGAACTCTGGTTCTCTTAGCTGTTTCAGGTGTTTTGGTAACAACTCGATATTCGAGAGTGGGAGGAGCTAAAGGTGTCGGCGTAGAATTGAGCGCGACTCTCGCCCCTTGTGAGTTTGAGGTCGTCGAAGATTGTGAAACAATCGGCGGAGAGGAAAGATTAAAACTAGATGATCCATAGCTTCTTTGACGAGCTGGCGGCGGAGGGGGAGTGTGAGTCGTTCGGAAAAGTTGGGTGATATTGATTTTACGCTCTCCGCAATTGTCCCAATCAATAGAAGAGCAGCGATCAGTAAGCACCCAGATGATGAGGCCTAAGCTGAGGAGAGATAAACCGATGCCGATGACTGTTGAAAAGAAAAGAAAATTGGTTAAGGCAGCTAATGTAACGAGAGCAATCGCTGTTACTCGGTGGTCGCACGAAGTTCCCCCTTCTTGGGGGAACATGGTTATTCTGCTCTGGATCTCTTCTGCAACAAAGTTGCTTCTTCTTTCAGTTTGTTCCATTACATCACCTTAAAATTGTTTTGCGCGGACAAAGTTGTTTTTATTTACGTTGATGAGGATAAAATTGTACGTCTTGCTCTGCCAGCCGCTGTTGATGCCGATGATAATAGCTTCTCCTTCATGCCAAGTGGAAAATGCTTTTTGATCGTCCGGGCATACGGCCATGCTCATATTATTTGTTAGAGCGACTGCGACTTGGTTTCTGTCGATGATCGAAAGATAATAAGTGTATTCGCTGTTTTCATAGGGGCCTAATTTCAGATTAGCAGGAATCGACTCGCCGGAGCTGTGTTCGACGATACGGTAGGAGTATTTCGAAAACCAAGTGCGGTTTTGGGTGATGGCGATGGGGGTTTGAGCTCTCCAATTGAGGGCTTTTTGTCCATCGTTAGAATCAAATTCGAAGACCGCCCCATTCTCAATTTCTAGAGCATCTGCGAATGCAGAAATTTTCATGATCCAATGCGAAGAGGCTGGATAGTAGATTGGCGGATAGCTGTGAAAAAAACCATTGCGCGCAAGATCTAGACATTCGCTTGCTTCTTCAGAATCAAAATCATCGAGAATTTCTATTTGTTCTGGAGGAGTTCCTACAGAAACCCGCTGATCTTCAGCTAGTAAAAAGCTGGGCAGCAGCAAAGTGAAAAGAGCAATGGATTTTAAAAATTTAGAAGTTTTTTTCATACCTTTCTCCTGGTTAAAAAATATGGACTGAAAGACTAGCAAAACACGATTTTTTTGACACACAATTTTTTTTGACGTAGAAGAAAGGGAATTATTCTTGTGTGCGGCGATGCATTCTTTTCGAAGCGTTTTCTTTTTTTTATGGATTTGCCTTCCGGCTAGCTTACATGCTGCCGCTCCTCCCCATTTGCTCTCGTTTGCTATGGGAGCTTTTGATTTTACTAGACAAAAGCATCGGACGTGGGAATTCGAGGTGGAATATAAATTTCTCCTCAAGTGTCTTTCTTCTCCCTGGTCTTTTTTAGAGTTCCGTCCCTTAGTAGGTATCATGGGAACCGCCACTGAGAGCGTTTATGTTTATGGCGGTTTGAATTTTGACTTGCTTTTTTGGGACCATCTTTTGTTCGCTCCTGGTTTTGCAGCTGGCTATTATTCTCAGGGCCATGGGAAAAATCTCGGCTATTCTATCGAGTTTCGATCGGGAGTGGAAATCGCTTATCAGTCCTTGGATGGCCACCGTTTCGGGGTCCATTTTTATCATCTGTCTAACGCGAGCCTGGGAAGTAGAAATCCGGGGGAAGAATCTTTGGTTGTTTATTATGACATCCCAATTAAACGTGGATTTCCGTTTTTTAAATAAAATAAAACTTTACATCTAATTATTATTATTTAAAGATAGGGAATGGAGATTCCAGGGACCTGATCATGAGCCAAGAGCTTCCTTTTGACCCTTTTCCCTTGTTCACAGATCCTCATAAACAGACGATTATCAATTCGTTGTGTAATTTTCTCTGGGAGCCGGCCTCGGAAACGAAATTAGTGAATTTAGCTGATGGAGATAAGCTAGCTCTAGAGGTCACAACTCCTTGGAATTGGAAGCCTACAGATATTACGGTTTTGTTGGTGCATGGCCTATGCGGCTCTCATCAATCTCCCAATCTCGTTAGAATGGTTAAAAAGTTAGAACCCATGGGGATCCGCTGCGTTCGCTATAACATGCGCAATTGCGGATCTGGCAGAGGGCTTTCTAAGAATATTTATCATAGCGGCCGCAGTGAAGATGTGTTTGATGCCATAAAAAGCCTTAAAATAGAGCATCCTGAGTCGCCGATTGTGCTCATTGGTTTTTCTTTGGGGGGGAATTTGGTTTTAAAGCTAGCGGGAGAGCTTGGATCTTTGGGGAAGCATTTTTTAAAAGGGGTGATCGCTGTGTCTCCTCCTGTTGATTTATATTCCAGCGTGCAAATGTTGGGAGATCCATCGAACGCCATGTATGAGAAATATTTTTACAAGCTCCTTCGGGCGGATGTCCATTACATACATCGCAAATTTAAGGATTTGCCCCCTGTTCGGCTGCCTCGCAATTTGAAATTATATGAGTTTGATCAGCTCTATACAGCTCCTAGCTGTGGATTTCGCGATGCAGATGATTATTACAATAAATGCAGCTCAGCCCATGTAGTTCCAGATATTGAGCTGCCTACGAAAATTCTTCTCTCTGAAGATGATCCGATTATTTCATGCCGCTCTCTTGATCAGTTTCATCTCCCTTCTTCGGTCGATTTGTTTAAAACAAAGAAGGGAGGGCATATGGGTTATTTAGGAAACCCTGCTACAGATAAGGGGTTTTATTGGCTAGATGGCTTGCTCGTCGATTGGATTCTTGAGTTTTAAGCAGTTCCGGAAGTGGTCCAGACGCCCGATTTCACAAATTGCTTATTCAGTGAACGGATCGACAAAATCCAGCCGATTACGGTGCAAGCAATCACCGGCAAAAGGAAGTGGGTAATCGAGAGAACTGACCCTGTTCCTGCAATTTGAATGAGTACAATCTGAATCCAAGCCGCCCCTGATTTCCCTAGGCGGGACCCTACTACGTCGATTGCAGCCTTTCCTTTGACTTTAGATTCTTGATCTAAAGGAATAAAGGACATCTCTTTTGTCGGATCAAAGAAGGCGTATTTCAACATTTTTGTTGAGATATTTTGAAAAGCCCCAAAGATTACGATAAGCATTAAAGGGGTCATGTTGAAGTATTGGCTCAAGGGAGCTACCCATTCAGGGTGGATAAACAAGGTTAAGAAAATCAAGCTGGTAGAACCGATGATCACCGGAGGTAGAAGAGCTGAAAATCTCCAGCCGAGAATTCTAATGGTCATTCCGCCTAAGAAAAGAGTGGCGAAGAGTGAGCAACAACCGACGGAAGAGCTGATTTTCGCCATAAAACCTTGATAAGCTCCCGTATCGGGGAAAGAGAGTTTTAGGTTCGCTTTCCAAGTCACTTCGGTCAGGCTAATGGTTAGGCCATAAGCAATGACCATCATAGCAATACAGCGAAGGTATTTTGAGCGGACGATAAATTTCATGCTCTCTAACAGAGAGAGTTTAGTTTTTTGGTCAAACGCTTGATCTTTGGCTTCAGGCTGATAGAGCCGCTCATCTTTTGAAAGAACTTGCCTTGTTAAAATATAGTGCAAAAGCATGATCATGACGCCGAAAAAAAGAATGAAGCAGACCAGGCTTTTGAGGGCGAGATTGAATTGTTCGCCAACATATTTTTGGGTGAAATAAAATACCAGGGGGCCGACTAAAATTTGAGCTAGATCTCCGCCAGCGACAAAAAGGTTATAGCTTCTTTTAGCTTCGTTAAAATTGCAGATATGATTCACAAAGCCCCAAAAGAGCAGGAAAATCACGATGCTTCCCCACAGCTCTGCCGTGACGAAGAAGAGGGATTGAATCCAATTGCGGTAGATAGAGACCCAGTGGCTGTTTTCAGGACCTAGGATCTGAAGAAGCCAGTCGGCCGAAGCATGAGGAGAAAGTGCGTCGACATTAGGATAAAGAACGAAGCCAAAAAGAGCCACGATCGCCATGAACGTGGTGATGATTCCATAAAAAAGAACAGAACGGCGGAATCTATTCGTGAGTTTTGTGTAAAGGAGGGTCGCTCCTAACGCGATGGGAAGAACGAGCCACCCTTTTAAGATGGGGATGACTTCTGCTCCGCCGCCTTTTGCTGTGACCACAAAGGCGTCTTTCATTGTCGTCAGCACTCCGTAGGTCATCGAGATAAAAAACTTGATGAAAATGAGTGGGACGAATTTTTTCAATTCAAATGCTTGTATAGGCCAGAGTCGCTCTCGCAACCGAACCCAAGGAGCTTTTTTTTCTCCTAACGCCATAATTCCAGATTTACATTCCTCGATATTTATACAGCAGATCGCTGATAAAAGTCACGAGGGAAATTTGTGAAATAATTTTTGCTCCTTTGTTGAATAGGTCATTTTTTGCTGTTTTGCACGAAAATTCTTTTAATAGGTTGCATCTTAACGGGTTGTGTTTTTTTTCTTTACAAATGAGGGGGGAAGCTGCCATTCTGATGGCTCAGATCAAGGAACGAAATTATGGACCCCAGACCTCCTCGCTTTTTAATCATGGTGACTGTAGCTGTTTTTGTCTTTATGGCTGCGGCGGCTCTTTTGGTATCTCAAGGAAAGTCCTCCAAAGTCCGGGTGGAGGTAGCTCAGTGATTCAAAAATATGGTTTGTACATGATCTGGGTCGTTTCGTGTCTTGGGACGCTAGGGAGTTTGTATATAGCCGAGCCTACTTCTTTGGACTGGTATCAGAGGGTTTGTTTATTTCCTCTCGTATTTGTTGCAGGTATTGCCGCTTGGCGAGGGTTTTTAAGCATAGCGCCCTACCTAATCCCTCAAGCTCTAATGGGTTTTAGCTGCGCTGCTTATCAGATTTTGCTATTGAAAAAACCTGCGTGGTTTTCTTCTTTTTATTCAGAAGAAGTTAATAGCCTTTTTCTTTCTTCTGTATTCGCGGGGATTTTTTTCTTTATTTTGATACTTTCGATTCTTTTATCAAAAAAGCAATCAGCGCACATTGTTCTTTGAAGACTGCCAAAAATCGTTGTATACCGTTCGTGACTCAAGAATCGGCTGTTGGACGGGAGATCGCTGCCAAAAATCGATTGTGGCAAAGTGGGGTAGTATGAGGCAATACAACCCACTTTGCCGCAATCGATTTTTGGCGCTTTGAACCCGTCCAATAGTCGATTCTTGAGTTACGAACGGTATAATCGTTCAGGGGGAGGTTAATTCGTGCCCGTGCCCGGTGGGGCAGCGGGACTTCCCCCCTGAACGCTTACAAGCGATCGGCAACAGAATGTGCGAGTATTTTAGATGTAGCGAAGCGCCTGCAACTTCTCGATGAACCCGATTTATAAAAGGGCGTGAACTCTTGATACGGATCGTTGGTATGCTAATAAAGGTGGTGCGTGCGGGGGAGGTAGTCGGAGGAAGCTCCCCGCTAACTCCATCGGGCACGCGCACGCACACGGGCACGAATTAGCCTTCCCCTGAACGCTTTTGTGAAAACTCTATTAAGATCCGCTGTAGATGGGGTTATTTTGAAGTGCCTGGCTATCGACAGCAAGTCCCATGGCGTGCAGTCCGTTGTCGACAAATAGGATTTGCCCTGTAATGGCAGACGCTAGAGGGGAGAGGAGAAAAGCCGCTGCGTGCCCCACTTCTTCGGCGTGTAGATCTTTTGTAAGAGGAGCATTGGCCTTCGCGTAAGCGATCATATCATCGATCATCCCGATGGCTTTGGCTGCGCGGCTTCTGTGGGCGCCAGCTGAGATCGCATTGACGCGAATGCCCCATTTTCGGCCAGCTTCCCACGCTAAGGTTCTCGTGTCGCTTTCGAGCGCTGCTTTAGCGGAACTCATTCCTCCACCGTATCCGGGGCACACTCTTTCCGAAGCAATATAAGTGAGGTTTAAGGCGGAGCCATGAGGTTTCATGATCCGTCCAAAATTGGATATAAGACTGACAAATGAATAGGCAGATGAACTCATGGCCGCTAAATATCCTTGGCGGGAAGTATCAAGAAGAGATTTGGTTACCTCGGGGGCGTTGGCCAAACTGTGAACTAAAATATCAATTTGTCCGTAATCCGCCTCTACTTGAGCTGCCACTTCGGAGAGGGTATAATGAGAAAATTCCGCATAACGCTTGTTGGTTTTCACTTCTTCGGGAACGTCTTGCATTTTGTCATACATAGCATCCATGGGATAGAGTTTTAAAAACTCCATCATTTGCCCATTTTGCATTTTGCGCGATTCATCAAATTTGCCATTAGCCCAAGAGGTTTTAAAGATTTTGACGATAGGTGCCCAGGTGCCAATTAAAATTTCCGCTCCTGCTTCTGCTAGCGCTTTGGCAATCGCCCAGCCAAATCCATTGTCATCTCCGATCCCTGCAATAAATGCTTTTTTTCCTCGTAAATCTAACATTTTTACCTCATGTTTAGGCCGTAGTTTACCAAATCACGAGCAAATGCCCAAGCGAAAAATTTTTCAAACAGGCAGTCTGTCTAAGATTTTTTTGACAAGATAAGTGGGGATATGTTTTAATGCCTCAACTTTTTTTGATATATGAGGAGATTTTATGAGCACGAAATTCATCGAAATGGGAATTGCGCAATGCTTTAGATGCTATTCGATGCCGGATGATCAATTGTCTCTCGAAATCGGAGAGGGAAAAGATATTTTTGTAGGAATCAATGCCAGCGGATCCATCGAAATACCCAACGGCGAAACGATTCGAGTAAGGGATGTGATTGTTTTGGGCCATTTATCCATTACATCAACCGACTTGGAAAATGTTGCAGTGAAAGGGCGTTTAATCGCTCGCCATATCATCAATTGCGGTCGGGCGTCTTTTGAAAATGTTGCCATAAAATCTAAAAGTGTCACTAACCTTAGAAACTGCCAACAGTTTAAAGAAGAGCTTCGAGAAATTTTGATGGACTGGATCGTCATGCAGCGAGAGTCGGCAGATAAGATGGGCCTTGTTTCCGTTTTAAGATGAGGATTTTGTTTTTTTTGCACGCTTTAAAATTCTGCGGCGCCAGCCTTCTGCAGTTAATACCCGTTCGTGGATGATTTCTTGAAATGATTTGCGTTCAGAAGGCGGGGCTTCCGGCGTTTTTTTCTTAAAAAATTTCATGCGTGATCTCCAAGCAGCTGTTTGGGCTTACTTCGGTATATACCGAAGAAAACTGGAGAATCGGCTTGCAGGAGGGTTCAAAGCGCCAAAAATTGATTGTCATAAAGGGGGATTGTATTGCTTCGATACTGCCCACTTTATGACAATCGATTTTTGGCAACTTTCAATCCCTCTTGCAAGTCGATTCTCCAGTCCTCTTCGGTATATAGTTAAATAGAAGGTTTGTCAAGAAAAAATAGGTGCTTTTCAACTGCTTTTTCTCGTATACTCAAGAAAAGATCCTATATGAAGTATCAAAACGTAAAATTGTTTCAAAAACATCTGGAAGCGTCGGCGCCTCATGGGCTGAGCCGCGTTTATCTCGTGGCAATTCCTGATGATTTTGAAAGAAAGCGTTGGTTGGATGCTCTTGTCTCTTTGATCTCAATTCCCGACCAACCTTTTTTTCGTTTCAGCGCAGCAGATGCGACGCTCTCTGAATTATTTACGGAAATTGACAGCCCTTCTTTATTTGCCCAAGAACCTGTTGCTTTGATCGACGAGCTGGAAAAATTGTCCAAAAAACAGGCGCAAGGATTGATCGACTTATTAGATAGGCCCGATTTGACAGGGTATTTGATTTTTGGATCCCGAGGTAAAAGTTTTTTATATAGCGCCGTTGAAAAGCGGGGGGTCGTCTTTGATCTTTGCGAAGAAAAACCGTGGGAAAAAGATAAACGCCTTTCTCAGCAGCTATTTGATAGGGCAAAACAAGCCGGCAAGCGCCTTTCTACCGAGGCTTTGCAACTTTTACTTGAACGAGTGGATAAAGATGCAGCTTTGCTTGAAGGCGAAGTGGATAAGCTGATTTGCTATACGGGTTCTCGCTCCTCGATAGAACCTTCCGATGTGCAGAAAATCGCGGCGTCTAGCCGCGCGCATACGTTATGGCAAGTAGCTGAAGAGATTGTCTGGGAGGCGAGATTTGAGGGGGAAATAGACGAGACGTCATTTCATGGTCTTGTGCCAGCGATTCGCACGCAGCTGCAAACAGGACTTAAAATTGCAACTCTTGCTGCATCTCAGGCCAGTCTTTCAGAGATAGGGGCGAGGCTTCCCAAGGTATGGCCTAAAACATTAGAAAAAAGAGTTGCTCAAGTTCAGCGGTTAGGATCGAATTATTTTCAAAAGGGGCTTCAGCTCCTTTTCCGTATTGAGCTGCTCTCTCGTTCGGGTTCGAGCGATCTATCTGTGCTCCTGGATTGGTTTCGTTCCTCATCAACAAAAATAGGAAAACATTCATGAGCCGTCTTTTTCTTCTCCCTAATCTTTTGTGCGATGAGGCGGATGCGGCTTGGCACCTGCCTGCTGCGACAGGGCAAATCGTCGCTTCTTTGCAAGGATTGATTGTAGAAAGTGAAAAAGCTGCGCGCAGATATTTGCGCAGATTTCTCTCGCACGATCAAATGGCCGCCATGCCTTTAAAAACCTTAAATGAACATTCGCTTCCAGCAGAGCTCGATCTTTTGCTGCAGCCCCTTCTTCAAGGCGAGACTTGGGGACTTATATCCGATGCTGGCCTTCCCTGCATTGCAGATCCAGGTGCGGATCTAGTGGCCAAGGCCCAAAAAAAAGGGGTTGTGGTTCAGGCCTTGTCAGGGCCTTCCTCTATCCTCATGGCTTTACAGCTCTCTGGATTTACAGGTCAGCGTTTTGCTTTTCATGGTTATTTACCAAGGGAAGCTCCTCTTTTGGAAAAGCAGATTCTTGAGCTGGAAAAAAAGTCCCGCGCAGATTCGTCTTCCCAAATTTGGATCGAGGCTCCGTATCGGAGCGCAAAACTTCTCGAGGCTTTAAAAACCTCTCTGCACCCCGCTACACGTCTTTGCGTCGCCGTTCAATTGACCTCGCCGCATCAGCGGTGCATTTCTTTGTCGATTGCTGAATGGAGAAAATTCTCTTTTCCCCTCGAAAAAGAGCCGGCAGTCTTTTTAATCCAGAGCTTTGATACCCAAGGTGATTCAAAATTTGGCCGCTAGGCGGGTTCAAAGCTGCCTAGCGGCCAAATTTTGAATTACCTTCTAGCGGCCAAATTTTGAATTACCTTGGGTATAATCAGGCTATAAATTACACTTGGAACACCTTGTTGTCGAAATATACTTTGACATTTTGCATCCAAAATACAATAAGCGGTTTTATACAGGTTTTAAGGGGAAAGGCATCTATATGATTGAAAAAGGGAAAAAAGTTGCAGTAGAGTATACTGTATTTTTAGCCGATGGTACGCAAATCGACTCGAATGTAGGCGAAGAGCCATTAGTTTTGGTTCTCGGCTCGCATCAAGTATTTCCAGCTTTGGAAGAAGCTCTTTTGGGTCTTCATCCAGGCGATGAAAAGCAGATTCATTTACTGCCGGAACAAGCCTATGGGCCCGTAGTGCAGGAAGCTTTTAAGGAAGTGGATTTAGAGGCTGTTCCTGATTCATTCCGTTATGTGGGAGCAGTTTTAGGCATACAAGATCCTGCAGGGGGCGTTTTCCCTATCCGCGTGCATCAAATCAATGAGAATAAAGCAGTTCTAGATTTCAACCATCCTTTAGCTGGTCAGTCTCTTCGATTTGATATGAAAGTTATCGAAGTGCGCTAAGATTAGACATCTTGCGTAACTTATACCGAAGAAAGCTGAAGAATCGGCTTATAGGCGGGTTCAAAGCGCCAAAAATCGATTCTTCAGCTTTCTTCGGTATAGAGCAGATGAGAAAATGAGAGATTTTTCCCAATTTTTTCTTTGCTAAATTTTTGACATACTTGAATAAAGTAGGCTAAAATTTAGCAAAGAAAAAATTGGAGAAAAGATCCGTTTTATCGCTGCTCTAAGTTACGCAAGATGTCTATTAGATGATTTCCACGGCTACTGTGTCGTAAAACAGCATTCCTTTGTCAGTGAGCTGCCAAACGGAGGCTGTTTGTTTCATAAATCCTTCGCGCTCCAAGCGTTGAAGGGTTTTTTTTGTCTCTTCAGGAAGAGGCCAAGTCTCAATGTTGACGCCTGCTTTCAGGCGAAGTTGAATAGCTAGCAACTCGTTCAGATCTGCCGGATAGGCAAGTTTTTCCTCAAAATCCACCGGAAATTTCCCATCATTGAGAAGTTTTGCGTAGCGTTGTAAGTTAGCTATATTGCGAAATCGAGTTTTTTCCCAAAAACTAAAAGCGGATGGGCCAAATCCTAAAAAAGGGCGCGCTGTCCAGTAGCCGCTGTTGTGGATGGAGGGGCGGCCGAATGCGGAAATTTCATATCGCTTAAGTCCTAGATTTTCAAGCGCCTCAATGGCATGTTGCAAAAGATGCAAACTCGTAGCAGGAGAGGGAATTTGCTCCAGAAGAGTTGTTCTTCTTTTGTAAAATACAGTATGAGGTTCGATAGTAAGATTGTAAAGCGAGACATGAGTGATGGGAAGATCTGAGAGCTGATCGAGGCTGTAGCGGAAGCTCGCTTCAGTTTGAGAAGGAAGATCATACATGAGATCAATCGAAATATTTGTAAATCCAGCTCTAGATCCAGCCAAGATCGCCTCTTTGGCTTTGGCTGCGCTATGGATCCGTTCCAATGTTTGCAAAGAACGGTCGTCGAGAGACTGAACGCCTAAACTTAACCGGTTGACGCCGATTTGTCGATATTCAGCCAGAAGATCTTCCGTTGCCTCTTCGGGATTCGCTTCGATGGTGATTTCGCAATCGGGAGATAATCCTTGAATCCGTTCGAGAATGTCGGCTATTTGCCGAGGACCGAATAGAGTGGGCGTGCCTCCTCCAAAGTAGACGGACTCAATTTTTTTTGATTGGATCTGAAAAGATCTGAGCTGCCACTCTTTTTTAAGCCCTTCAGCTAATAGGCGATGAAAGGGCTGCTGATTGGGAATGACATAGAAATGGCAGTAAGGACATTTCTTGGTGCAAAAGGGGATATGGAAATAGAGGCTAATTGAGTCTTCGCCCCCATCATGCGCACTGAAAGTCACCAGTTATCTGCATCCGGATCTTCGAGAATGCCTCGCTTCCAACGGTTTCTATCTGAAAAAGGATCTTCATCTTCTTCTTCCAAAAGCGTCGATTCTTCTTCGGTAGAGCCTCCGCCGCCGCCTTCGGTTTCATCTTCTGTGATCGTTTCCATGTCATATGCTTCAGTTTCCATGTCGAGTCCAGCGTCTGTCATGTGATCTCCCACATCCATATCAGGCAAAGTGTGAGGTTCCGCATACGCCTGGCGCGCAGGAGAGCGCTTGGGTGTGACGTACTCTTCGAGTTCGCCGCTTTCTTTTAAGTAGCGCAAACGATCTTTCTCTTCGTTGATCTTCGATTGGATGGAGCGGATCTCTTCTTTGTGCTTTTCCACATCTTTCTTGGGGACGAGCCCTAAGTTCATCCACTGTTCCAAATCTTCCAGCTCTGTTTCGAGCTTTTTTAGTCTTTCGCTTTTCATATTCATTGAGCAGTTCCTTTCCTCAGGGGATTGATCGCCCTTTTAACGATCTTTCCCACTTTCCTATCTTAGGTTTAGGTAAAATGTAAAATATTTTTTTATTTTTTTCCCGAGTTTCGCACAAAAAAGTGAAAACCACCGGCTGAGGCATACTTTTTACCAGGTTTTCTATTTTTAGTAAAGAGGCTCTAGAAAAAATCTCTTTTCAGAAGGGTTGTAGATAAAACAGGGGTGTGCTATCTGGGAAAATTATGCAGACTCCATTTCCTGACCATACTCAAATCGCCAATCTTCCTCTGATTGAAGATTTGTATGAAAAATATCTTGAAAACCCAGACGGCATAGAACCTTCTTGGCGTTACTTTTTTCAAGGGATCGATTTTGCAGGGTATTTAAGCAAATTAACTCAGCCGGAGGGGAAGGGCAGCGAAAAACATCTTCGGATTTTTAAGTTGATCCAAGCTTATCGGCGGTTTGGCCATTTAGCGGCCTTTGTAAACCCTTTAACTCAGCCTGCTGCGCCGCAGGAGCTTTCTTTGGGAAGCTTGGGATTTTCTGAAAGCGAGCTTTCAGAGATGTTTCCTACCTTAGGCTGGTGCGGAAAAGCTGAAGCTCCTCTTCAAGAAATCTTGAACGCTTTGCAAGCTGTTTACGCCTCGAAAATGGGTGTTGAGTATATGGATTTGGGCCGGCCTGAACTGGAACATTGGCTCGCAGAAAGATTGGAAAAGGCGGGCTTATTTGTGCTCAGCCCAGAGGAAAAAGTGCGGCTTTGGGAGTCTTTATCGAAAACAGATTGGCTCGAGCAGTTTTTGCATAGAAAATACGTAGGGCAAACTCGATTTTCTTTAGAGGGAGGGGAGACGATGATCCCTCTCATATCGGAAATCATAGCAGAAGCGGGGAAGCTGGGCGTTGAAGAGCTGCTGATTGGCATGGCGCATCGGGGAAGGCTGAATGTTTTGGCGCAAATTTTACAAAAGCCCTACGAAGAGCTCTTGCAAGAGTTTGAAGATGATACCATTTTGGCTCAAGTGGGGCATGACGATGTCAAATATCATATGGGGTTTTCTCAATCTGTTTCCCTCCCTTCGGGAAAGCGGATGACGGTTTCCATGGCTGCAAATCCCTCCCATTTAGAATCTGTCGATCCTGTGGTATTAGGCCAAGTGCGGGCTTTGCAGGTTCTCAAATCGGATGAGAAGAGAAAAAACATCGGCGCACTTTTGATTCATGGAGACGCTTCGATCGCAGGACAAGGCGTAATTTATGAAACATTGCAGTTGATGAACCTTCCCTCTTATAGCATTGGAGGAACTCTTCATCTTGTGGTGAATAATCAAATCGGCTATACGACGGGCTCAGCAGAGGGGCGCTCGACCCGCTACTGCACGGATATTGCCAAAGCCTTTGGCTGTCCTGTGTTTCATGTGAATGCAGAAGATCCAGAAAATTGTCTTTTGGCCGCTCGATTAGCTGTTGAGCTCCGTCAGACATTTCAATGTGATGTGTTCATCGATCTTCTTTGCTATCGAAAGTATGGCCATAATGAAGGGGATGAGCCGTCTTATACGCAGCCTGTGGAGTATAAGACAATCCGAGCAAAACAATCGATTCGTGATCTCTATACAGCTCAACTGATGGCCGAAGGGGTGTTGACCGAAGCGGCAGCTGAAGCTTTTGAGACACGGTATAAAGAACTTTTGGCAAAATCTTTAGAATCGGTAAAAAATCTCCCTCGACCTTCTTCAAGCATCGGTTCCTCTCATGTATTAGAGCCTTTCGCCAGCGGTGTGGACCAAAAGACCCTTCAGCAAGTAGCTTCAGTTTATTGCCGGCCTCCTAAAAAATTTCATGTCCATCCTAAATTAGAAAAATGGCTGCAGGATCGTTTGCAAGCGGTCATGGGCGAGGCGACGAGGCCAAGTATTGACTGGGCGACAGCTGAGTGTTTGGCTTTTGGTTCTCTGCTTTTGCAAAATGTGTCGATTCGATTAGCCGGAGAAGATTCTCAGCGAGGGACATTTAGCCAGCGGCATCTCATCTTGATCGATGCAGAGACTGGAAAGCCTTATTCTCCCTTAATGCAGCTGCACGCTCATCAAGGCCGCCTTGATGTAGTCAATACGCCGCTTACTGAATTTGCCGGCATGGCGTTTGAATATGGATATAGCTGGTCTGCGCCTGAAACATTAGTCCTTTGGGAAGCGCAATACGGAGATTTTAACAATGGCGCGCAGATTGTAATCGATCAGTACTTGGCAAGCGGCGAGCATAAGTGGAACACTCCTTCCTCTCTGACTCTGCTTCTTCCTCACGCCTATGAAGGAGCGGGGCCAGAGCACTCGTCAGCTCGTCTCGAGCGCTTTTTGCAGCTGACAGCAGAAAATAACATGCAGATCGTCAATGCTTCAACTCCTGCTCAATATTTTCATCTTTTACGAAGACAGGCGCTGAGAAAAGAAAAAAAACCTTTAGTTGTCTTTACTCCCAAAAGTTTACTCCGCTCTCCGTTGAATGTAAGCCCTCTCTCTGATTTAATCCAGGGGCGTTTTCAAGAAATATTAGACGATCCCTTATCGCCCGCATCTTGCCAAAAGATCTTATTTTGCTCTGGAAAAATTTACTATGAGCTCAAAGCAGAAAGGGAAAAAAGAAATATCCAAGATGTAGCGCTCATCCGCATCGAACAGCTTTATCCTTTTCATCACAAAAAATTTCAAGAAATCATCTCGAACTATCAAAACGCTCTACAGTGGAGTTGGGTGCAAGAGGAGTCGGAAAATGCGGGAGCTTGGAGTTTCATCAAACCTCATTTGCAAGAGCATAAACCGCGGGATGCGGGGCTTTTTTATGTAGGCAGACCCGCTAATGCCACGACAGCGACAGGATCTCATCGCAAACACAAACAAGAGCAGCAAGATTTGCTCGATCGCGCCTTAAGGAGCTAATATGGATGTGCAGATAAAAATTCCTTCGATGGGAGAATCGGTAGTCGAAGCGACGATCGGGACGATTTTAAAACCTTCTGGATCTGTTGTAAAAATGGACGAGGAGATTTTAGAGCTGGAGACAGACAAGGTCAATCAGGTTCTTTACGCTCCGGCGGCGGGAACGATGACGCTCACCGTTCAATCGGGCGATGTCGTGAAAGTGGGGCAAGTCATTGGGTCGGTCAATCCATCCGGAGCTGCAGCTCCTGCAAAAGGAAAACCAGAGGAACCTGCCCCTGTAGCTTTGGAAAAACCGAAACCTGCTCCAGCCCCTTCTGCTGAAACACCGAAGAAAGCGACGCCCTCTTCTTTGCCTGCAGCTCGCATCCCAATCGAAGAAAGTTTAGCCTCTTCTTTTAAAGAAGAAAAACCTGTCATTGCTTCGCCGGCAGTTGAAGGACAGACGCGCAAAAAAATGACCAAATTGCGCCGCACAATTGCTCAGCGGTTGGTGGAAGTGAAAAATCAGACCGCTATGCTGACCACATTCAATGAAGTGGACATGAGCGCGATTATGCAAGTGAGGGAAAAAGAGCAGGAAAATTTTCAAAAGCTCCATGGAATCAAATTGGGATTCATGTCGTTTTTTGTGAAAGCTTGCGTGGCTGCTTTGCAAAAATACCCAGATATCAACGCTCGCATCGAAGGGGATGAGATTGTGTATCCTGGAAGTTACGATATTGGCGTGGCGGTCGGCACAGAGAAAGGGCTTATGGTTCCTGTCATCCGAAATGCGGATCGTTTGAGCTACGCAGAAATTGAAAAACAGCTCAAGCAGTTCGCAGAAAAGGCTCGCGGGGGGACGATCTCGATCGATGATCTTCAGGGGGGAACTTTTACGATTACCAACGGCGGCGTCTACGGCTCTCTCTTATCGACTCCTATTTTAAATCCTCCGCAAAGTGGTATTTTGGGGATGCATAACATTGTAAAGCGGCCCGTCGTGGTGAATGATGCCGTTGTCATTCGGCCTATGATGTATCTCGCCTTAAGTTATGATCATCGAATCGTTGACGGCAAAGAGTCGATCGGCTTTTTGGTTCATCTGAAAAACAGTTTAGAAGAGCCCACTCGGCTCTTATTGGATTTATAAATGTATGATCTGATTGTCATTGGGGCGGGGCCCGGCGGCTATGTCGCAGCGATTCGCGCAGCGCAGCTCGGACTGAAAGTAGCCTGCATAGAAAAACGCTCTACTTTGGGCGGTACTTGTCTTAATGTGGGGTGTATCCCTTCTAAAACTCTTTTACACTCTTCTGAGTGGTTTTGGCATTTGAAAAAAGAGGGGGCTCATCAAGGGCTTACATTCTCTTCTCTTTCTTATGATTGGCCTGTCATGCAAAGCCGCAAAGAAATGGTTGTCTCTCAGCTTACCAAAGGCATTGAAGGGTTGTTTAAAAAAAACAAGATCGATTGGATCCAAGGTCATGGCGTTTTGACAAATCCTCACACAGTCGCTGTCGGCGCGCAATCTTACGAGGCAAAATCGATTCTTTTAGCGACAGGTTCCGAGCCGATCGCTCTTCCTTTCCTTCCTTTTAATGAAAAAACGATTCTCTCTTCCACCGGCGCGCTCGCTCTTTCTGCAGTCCCCAAAAAACTTCTTATTGTCGGAGCTGGCATTATTGGTGTTGAACTCGGTTCTGTCTACCAACGTCTCGGTTCGGAAGTGGTTTTTATTGAATTTCTTGATCGGATTTGTCCTAACTTTGATCTCGAGGTGTCCAAGCAGCTTCTCAAGATCTTTACTTCTCAAGGGATGACGTTTCATCTATCTCATAAAGTCGTTTCAGCTCAAGGGACAACTGTTACTGTTCAAGGTCCTCAGCAAGAAACCCAATTCACAGGCGACGCTATTTTAGTCGCCGTCGGCAGGCGTCCCTACTCAGATCAGCTCGGGCTTGACGCCGTCGGCATTCAAAAAACGGCAAAAGGTTTTATCTCTGTCGACGCTTCTTTCCGCACTTCTCAGCCCCACATTTTTGCCATCGGAGATTTAATCGAAGGTCCCATGTTGGCCCACAAAGCCTCGGAAGAGGGTGTCGCTGTGGCAGAGCTTCTCGCTGGCCATCGCCCTTCCGTTGATTATCTCTCTATCCCAAGCGTGGCTTACACATTTCCTGAAGTTGCCTCAGTCGGTCTTACAGAAGAGGAGCTCAAAGCGCGCAGCCTCTCTTACAAAGTCGGCAAATTTCCTTTTAAGGCCAACTCTAGAGCCCGCTGCTCCGGAGAGGAAGAGGGTTTTGTCAAAATCCTAGCCGACGCTCAATCCTATCGGCTCCTCGGCGTTCACATCATCGGACCTCACGCCTCCGAGCTCATCGCAGAAGCCACGCTAGCCATCCAAATGAAGGCCACAGCTCATCAGCTCGCTCAAACCTGCAATGCCCATCCGACTCTTTCAGAAGCTCTTAAAGAGGCTGCAATGGCTGTTATCGCAGCGCCTATTCATTTGTGAATCTTTGCGCGCGATGGGGCTTCGCCCCAAACCCCATTAAAGGGCTGTCGCCCTTTACAATCCCTTTGTTTTTTCGGGAAAGATGGGGTGAGGTTTAAATTAATAATTGTGGGAGCTTCCGCAGCCGCAGGATGATTTTACATTGGGGTTGGAGATTTTGAATCCGGCACCTTTGAGTCCATCAATATAGTCGATAACGGAACCCAAAAGACGGTCTAATGATTTTTTGTTTACGTGGATTTGAATTCCTTCTGATTCGAAAACTACATCATTTTCTTCGACCTTGTTGGAAAAGTCTAAAAAATATTCTAGCCCTTTGCAGCCAGCTGATTTTTCGCCAAACCGAAGCGCCCAGCCTGTTTTTTCTTCATCATCTAGAATCTGTTTGAATTTTTTTGCAGCTTTTGGAGTCAGCGAGATGGTGGAAAGATCCGTTTCTTCGGCTAGAACGCTGTTGAGTTTTTTTAACAAGGCTTCAATCGCCTCGTCGTTCATACCGTGGCTGTACATCCCTTCTTCGAGCGTCTCTTCTGTTGAAGCTGAGCAACCGATGCAGTGAAGACCAAAGTTGGTCATTTCCTGCGCCAGCTTTTGCCCTTTTTGGGGAAACTGCGTAAAAATATCTTCGATGGTCATGTGTCTAGTGATGAGTTGGGTCATAAAATTCCTTAAAATTTAACTTTTACGCATCCGCCCAAAATTTTACATTGGCAGGCTAAACGCTCTTGATCTAATTCGCCTAAAAAGTCTGATTCTGCTTCATTAAATTCAGATAAGTTGGACATGCCTTCTGTGACTTCGATCACACAGGTACCGCAAACTCCCTCAGTACAAGCAAAAGGGACCCCAGCTTCTTCGCACGCTTCTGTGATAGCAGACCCGTCGGTCAGCTCAAATTCTTCATTGATGTCTTCAAAAATTAACTTAGCCATAGAATCAAAATTCTCCTCAGATGGACAAAGTGTAGCTGGAAAGGAAAAAAAAGGCAAAAAACAAAAAGAGCCCGAGAGAAAAATCAGGCTCTTGTAATAAAAAATTAAGCTTCCGACTCTTCGAAGTGATTAAAGATTTCCGCTTCTTGAAGAAGTTCTTCAGCTGTTTCTTTTAAGGTTTGGATCCCTTCAGGGAATCCTACCTTTTTGAGTAGAAGATCGAGCTGAGATAGCTCGGTTTCAAGATGGTCTACACGGCTTTCCAATGAAGCAACGTACTTATTATCAGAGTTCATAAACTCTCCTTATTATTTACTGCTGTTTATTACGAAATTATTATAACCCGATTTTACAGCAGGGAGCTTTTATTGATCTACTGAAATGATTATTTTAACCTCCTAAAAGGGTGGATAGGCTAACCAGGACGTCTCTTAGCACTTCCAAAGGCCTTTGATCGGCGTTAAATAGGGAGATCAATTTTTCTGGATAGTGCTTTAAAATTTTTACTGTCTCCTTTTCATAGACTTCCATGCGTGTTCTGAGCACTTTAGGGTCCATGTCATCGGTTCTCTTTTCAATCAAAGCTCTTCTTTGGATCCTTTTGATCAGCTCTTCGACTTTGTCGATTTTTAAGACGATGATCCGTTCAATGTTAATATGATTAAGCAGCAAATCGGCCTGCCGGATCGTTCTAGGAATCCCATCCAAAAGTAGAATCTGGGAGCTGGGAAAATAGCGGTTTGTGGCGATGAGGCCGTTGACAAAGTGGCGCCAGATTTCGATGGTAATCTCATCGGGCAGAAGGAGCCCCTTGCCGGCATAACTATGGTACAGCTGGCCGGCCGGCGACTCTGGGGACAGCCCCCGGAAAATGTCCCCAGAGGAGAGGTGGAAATGGTTCCCTGCCGAGCTTAAAAATTTCCCTAACGTCCCCTTCCCCGACCCCGGGGGGCCGAAAATTAAGACGGATCGAAGGGGGGAGGTTGGGGAGGGGAGGATAAAGGGGTCTTTCATAGGGCTGCCTGGTGGTTTTTAGGGGATTGTATAGGAGATTCTTTAATTATTCAACCCTAAGGGTGGAAATGATTGATGGACAAGACTTTTTTAATACATTGGAGTTCATTAATTTGCATTTAATTGCCTTTAACGCTTCTTTATATTACATTTTATTTGATTTTTAATTCTATTTTGTTGTATAATTTACATATTAACATTGATGTTTGTTATGAGTTTTGAAGATACATTATTGACAGGCTTTTTCCCCATCTTCTTGCCGGAGCAGGGATGCGAAACTTTTTCTATGATTTCAGAGGTTTGTGCTGATTTTTCGAAAGAGGCTTCAGAGGCTTTTGCTAATTTTTCCAAAGAATGGACTAAAGCTCGCGCATCTTTACATGGAAGGATCAATCAAGCTTGCAAACACTCTGCTATACCCCTTTCTGAGACTTGCGACATTTCAAGTATCGCGCGTAATAGCTGGTCTGCGGCGTTAAGTATATCGGGTCAGTCTGGCGGCTTAGCCTTCAATGTTTTTGGGATTATAGGGGCTGTTTTTATCATTTTCAATGCCCTAAGACTCATTTATAAGGCTGCGTCCAAAGCTACAGAGGCTAAAACTACTGAAATGCGCGTCCTCCACACATTCGTCCATCTACCAGCAAACATTGCCTATCTTGTTGTTGGTCTTGGCATGTTAGTTCTTAAAGTGAGCGAGATTGCCGGCAAGGCTGGTATAGCCGCAGTTTCTGGACTTACTTTGATGTGGTCCTTTTTGGCTATGTCTGTGATCATGTTCGGAGAGGCAATTTATAGTCTTCACACCACTTACAAACTCCAAGATATTTTGGAAGACAAAGGTGACTCGGCATTGACTATTGATATGCTGAAGGCTCTAGCGTTGAAAGATGAAGCACTTTTCAAAAAGTTAACGAAGCTGGAAGATAGCGATGTTTATTATGCTAATGAATTGATTCAGAATGCTGATCTTCATTTGTGCTCCGATTCTGATGCGGAAACGAATAGAATCCTCCAGGAAGTTAAACTTCGCGCAGGTGAAAATTGGGATCAACTTCTAAAAATAGCTAAAATAGCGAAATTGAAATCCTTAGCAACAGACTATTTGGAAAAATTGGGATTGCAGACAAATGAAGATTGTGCCAAAAAAATTCAAGATTTTAACCTTTGGAGCGAAATAAATAAACTCCAGGGTTTGCTTGAAGAAGTAGAGCATGCGAACTACGATGCAAATACTGATGCTTGGATGCTGCTTGCAATTACGGGAGTTTCTATCATTGCAGCCGGTACGGGGCTAGCATTCACAGGTCCAGTAGGGGTTACCGCAGAAGCTCTTGTCACGATAGTAGCTAGCTTGGGCTGGATGAATTTTGATTCTTCTAAACTAAGAAAAGAAATTAAAGATTACTTTTGGGAACATCATCAAAATTGCAAGAAAGCAGATAATGAATACGGGCTTCAAGAAAAAACAATATTTGCAGTGAAGACAGCGGCTCTTATCCTTACTGCGCCTCTTTGGGTGATCCCAGCCTTTGTCTACCATGACATTGTGCCAGTAGTCCGTAATAAGATTTCCATTCTTCCCAAAGAAAGTGAAGAAACTTTTGGAAGCAACATGAGCGGGGCAATCTAACTCGCTCAAACAGCCTCCTATTCAAAATCGTTTGAATCCGTTATAAGGACACTCGAAAGAGTGTTCTTATATGCGCGATCCTTTGATAGCTGATTTTCTCGACTATATCCGTTCTGAAAAGGGACTGTCCGCCCATACGATTGAAGCGTATGGACGCGATTTGGTTTTATTTAAAGAGTTTCTTCAAAATAAGCCTTGGAAGGAAAGCTCAGCCAATACGATTGTGGATTTTTTAGCCTGGCTTCACGCCCGCTCTTATGCTTCAAGCAGCGTGTGCCGCATCTTGGTGTCGATTAAGGTATTTTTCCGTTTTTTGAAAAAGGAGGGGGAAATCTCCGTCGATTTGGGGCGCTATTTTGACACCCCGAAAATCTGGCAGCTTGTTCCTGAGGTTTTAACTATTCAAGAGGTTGATCTTCTCTTAGCCGCTCCCAATCCTGAAGAGGCCGTTGGAGCCAGAGATCGAGCTATTTTAGAGCTTCTTTATGCAACTGGTATGCGCGTGTCGGAGCTATGCCAGCTGATGATTTGCGATTTGAGCGACACATTTGTCAAAGTGTGGGGAAAAGGGAAAAAAGAACGGGTGATTCCAGTCGGAAGCAAGGCGATTGCAGCTGTCGATCACTATCTTTTACATTTCCGCTCTAACCTTAAAGAAGAAAATATCCCTCTTTTTGTCTCTCAAAAAGGGCGTCCGATTTCCCGCATCACCGTATGGAGCCGGGTAAAAATGTATGCTCAATTAGCTGGAATCCAAAAAGAGGTTTCTCCTCATACTCTTCGCCACTCTTTTGCTACGCATCTTTTAGAAAATGGCGCTGATCTACGGTTGATTCAAGATATGTTAGGTCATGAAGATATTGGCACGACAGACCGATATACCCACATGACCGGAAACCGGATCCAAGCAGCTTTTGCCTCTTTTCACCCTAGGCCTTAAAAGAACTTCTAAAATGCCCCGGAGTCGCTAAGTTCATTTTTTGCATCATCTAATCTAAAAGGAGAGATGGTGTCGATCAATTCATCTTTGAGAGTTGATGCTTTGTTTTTCCGCTTGAGCTGAAAAGAAGAGCTTTTATCTTGATCCGAAGAAGAGCTTTGTGGTCTTTCTTCTTCTCCGAGATACTCTGATACGTTTTTTCTTCTTTTGTTCAGGAGGAGTTTTTCGATCCAGCGATCTTCGTCCTCGCTAGACTCTTCAGGTAAATTACTTTGCAAGGGTTTTTCTCGCTTAAGAAAATCAATAGGGCTTTCTTTTGCTTCATCATCAAGAGATTCTTCAGACAAACTGAAACGCAAAGGTTTTTCTTGCTCGGAAAAATCGCTCAAGCTTCCATTTTCCTCTTCGCTAGAAAACTGGCCAAATTGGAGGGCATTTGCATCGTCTGTTTTTAGAGAAGATTTGCTCCCGCAAGTTGAATGTTCGCTGATTGTGTTGTTTGAGCTGGACGATCCTGAGAGGTGGTAGGTATGGGAGATGTTGATGGGCGCGCTGAGGAAGGTGATTTTCCCATCTTGAACAGGACTGGATAAAAGTGAAGCGGGAGGCCCCGAAGGAATGATCCTGTCAGACTCGGTCTTTTCGAGCTGTTCAGATTTCTCTGCAAATAAAGGGAGGTCTTTGACTTCGCTTTTTTCGAGACTAAAGGAAGTGGGAACAGGGGGGAAATGGGCTGAAGATTGTTTATGATAAGGGGGAGAGGAAGAATTAGATAGAGAAAGGCTTGTATATTGAGTTGAATGGAGGTCTAACGAAGGGGTTGATTGAGAGAAGACGGACTGGATCTTTGTGTCTTGATGAGACGAGTCTCGAAGAGAGCGTATCACTAGGCTTGGAAGTTTTTCCGCGCCATTTGCTGAGGAAGCTGCTTGGGTTTTCATGACTTATCCTATTGTTTTATCTATTAGAGCCTCTAAGGTATACTCTCTTTTAAAATTTATTTCATTATTTTTTGATCTTTTCTCTTCATTGAGTTATCCTGTTGGGGTCATGGAATGTGAAGAGAAAAAATTTTTACAAGCAGTTGAGCTCCTAAAACAGGGGGAAGTTGTCGCTTTTCCTACAGAAACTGTTTATGGCCTAGGAGCTTGCATTTTTTACGAAGAAGCGGTTCAAAAGATTTTTTCTATAAAAAAAAGACCCTCGGACAATCCTTTGATTGCCCACATCGGTTCTTTAAGCGATGTAGCAAAGTTGGCCATCGATATCCCCGATGCTTTTTACACCCTTTCCAGCGCTTTTTGGCCAGGACCATTAACCATCGTACTAAAAAAGCATCCTGCTGTGCCTGCTTTAGTTTCTGCAGGACATCCCACGATGGCCATCCGCATGCCGGATCATCCATTAGCCCTTCGCCTCATTCAAGCTGTAGGAGAGCCCCTTGTCGCCCCGTCAGCTAATCTATCCGGCCGCCCAAGTCCTACTCAGGCAAGCGATGTAAAAGAAGACTTGGCAGGCCGTTTGCCTCTCGTCCTCGATGGGGGAGAGTGTTCTATTGGCATCGAATCGACGGTAGTTAGTTTAATAGATCCCATCCCTACTCTACTTCGCCCCGGCTCTATTAGTCAGGCTCAACTGGAATCTGTCCTCAAATGTCCTATTCGTCTCGCGTCAGAAAAAGATCCAGCCTGTTCTCCCGGCATGAAACATCGCCACTATGCGCCTCGGGCTAGAGTGCAAGTCGTCCTTTATCCTGAAAGGCCTTCCACCTCCGCTTCCTACCTTATCTCCTCAGAGCCTCTTTTTTCAGCTCTTGTGTTTAACCGGCGTAATTTTTATTCTCGTCTTAGAGAGGCAGATCGCTTAGGCGCCGAGGAAATCACCATTTATTGCGGCCCCTCAGTTCAACAAGACGCTGGTTTGATGAATCGAATTCTTCGCTCGGCGGGCCTTTTGTAAAGGAAGTCTCATGGCAGATCGGATCATTGAACCTTCAGAAATCCTCGTCGAGCAAGATTATGTCCGGACAAAACCAGCTCAAGTCAATCCATGGATCCGTTTTCTTGCCAGATTCGTGGATTACTCTCTCTTCTGTCTCGCTCTTCTTGCCTTGAAAAAATTTCTCCCCTCAATACCCCCTTCCTCTTTTACAAAACTCATCCCCTTCGAATTTTTCTCTTGGATCCCCCTCGAAACCCTCTTCCTCTTTACCTGGGGCAAAACGCCCGGAAAATGGTTTTTAAAAACTGATCTTCGCTTCAATAACAAATCTAAACCCGAATTCGTCGCCGCTCTTCGCAGAAGCATGTCCGTCTGGTGGCGTGGTCTTGGCCTCGGCATCCCCGTCATCAACGTCCTATGCCTCCTCGTAGCCTACCAGCGCCTTAAACTCACTCACACAACAAGCTGGGATCGAGATGACCGCGTCCACGTTACCCACCGCCCTCTAGCCCCATGGCGCCTCACCGCAGCAGCGATTTTTTCCTCTTGCAGCCTCATTGTTTATTTCTCTATTAAAAATGCAGGCTAATCCCATTGGGGCTTCGCCCCAAACCCCACCAAAGGACTGACGTCCTCTGGACTCCTATTTGTTTGTTCATGATCTTCCGCTGCGGAAGATCAGAAATAAAATAGGTTTTCAATAATCTAGGGCGAGCAACTTATGCGGAAATGAGTTTAAATTAGATGCTTCTTATTTTAGATTTTGGTTGATCTTTTCCAAAGCTTCTTCATAGGTTTCTTGATAAATAGTTTTTAGATACGTTGTTTCAGGATCTTCTATTTCATACTTGATTATTCCATAAGCTAACGAAACAATAGACAGCTCTCCTGGGGGAAGAAGCGATCCGTCAGGATTATATAAATAAAGTTCAATTTCTGTTTTTTGAGGAGGAAATGGGCATGTAGATAAATAAGGATGTATTTTTTTTTCCTCATTGATCTTATCTGCAAGCGTTTGTGCTGCATAAATAACCATTTCTCTTCCTTTTTTTAAGTCTAATTTTTGATAGTAATTAAACATTAAACCAAGAATCTGGATTTCGTGCATCATTTGCCCCATAGTCCCTGCAGGCGTTAGATTTTTTTCTTTTTTTATCTGAATTGCAGCTTTTATTCTTATTTCGTTGGCCAGCTTTTGTTTTTCACTTATTGTATATTTCAGTTCGCAGCTAGATAGAATTAATGCAAATAAAAATATTATTGATTTTTTCTTCATTTGTATTCTCCGTTATTATTTATGTAGTCTTTGATTTTCATTCTTAAATTCTGTTTACAAGTTTCTGTTTGAAAATCATGATCAATGCCTTTAGCATCAGGGTGAGGTTCCAGTAAAATTAGCTGTTCTCTTTGTTCTAATTTCATTTTTAATACAGGGGACATTCCTGTTTCGTTTGGATCAAAAAAACTGGGGTGAATAAGCTCTCCGTAATGAACGATATCATTTTCGCTGGCATAATTAAATGATTTATAACAGGTTTCTGTTGGTACAATTTTTGCGGGGGCTATAGCGACAACAATCAATCGTTGCCTGATTTCTTCTGGACAAGAATCGAGCGCATTATTGATATGAATAGCCCCTTGACTATGACAGATCTGAAGAATTTTTTTCTCGGGATTGTCTTTATGACGCTCATGGAACTCCGTCCAAGCTTCTTTGAGTAGGTGAGCTGTATTGGGAGAGTAGCCAAAATAGTTTAGTCCTAGTATCTCGGCAAGATCAATGGGCGCTGTATTCGAATGGTTATGGATAAAATCGACGCCAACATCTTTTGGGGTTAAACTTTTTAGATAAGCCTGGTGACTTAACGCTTCATTGAGATTGGTATTCATCCCATTGATTCCTAAAATAAGCAAGTCTTTATTTGGCTCTCCTAAAGTCGGAAGCTTTTGTGAGATCATACTGGGATCCACTTGGCTGCGCTCGTACCATGCTTTGACGGCGAAGGCCATCTCATCTTGGCAGAGCATATTGACATCGTAGGAACTTTCGGTCTTTTTGTCTTTTATCAATTGATTAGGTTTAGGTGTTTTTGGAGAATCTATCGATTGGGTCAGCGCTTCATCGGGATAATAAAGGACTCCATTTTGTTCTTTGTCGGTAAATTCTCTGTGCCACTCTCCAAACGTCATGGGCTGGTTGGGGTTTAATTGAGGGTAAGTTGAAGGAGCGGGTTGTTTTGGAGGGGGAGGTAGTGCAGGCTCTTTTGTTTTTTCCATAAATGTCGAGTTAGGCGCTTGGGGAGCCCAAGGACGGATGAGATCCGGGGGAAGCGGTTTCATGCTATATGTAGGAGTAGGAGGCGATTGCGGTTCAATGCCTTTATGGATAAAATAGGGAGAGTTTTTTTATGTTCTCCCATTGTTCATCGAGTGATTGAAGTTTTGTTTGTTCGTTCACTTCTTGACAAGGAAACTCGTTGGAGTCGAAAGAGCTATCAGGCATGAAGCCGCCTTCTTGTCTTCCGTTGATCAATCGATCGAGAATGGCGTCTCCTCCTGTACCGCCTGTTGTCGTGACGACAGCTACGGTAATGGCGATACCGACGACGACAAGCGTGCCAATAACAATTTCTACCTTATGTTTTCTCCAGGTTTTTCCCGTTTTATGACAAATTGTTTTAAGTGATTTTTTAAAGCCGCAAGGCACTGCGTAACAATTGCCGTAAGCAGGCGCTAACATAAAACCTTCGTTTCGATATTCACTAGTGACCGCGAAATATGGCTGCTCTTCACCCTTGATATCTCCGTCTAATTGAAAGGTGAGAAACTCGATTTGTTTTTGAGATAATTGATTTAAATTGATGTCGGGTGCAGAAGGATCGTCCAATCTTACAGAGAGACAGCGCATCCGAGGATTTTGCGTATGTAAGTAAGCGGCACTTTTGATTTGCTTTTTGGTTTGAAAAACTTTTTCTACTCGTTGATCAAGATCCGCTTCGTTGAGCTTGCCACTTATCTCGTCATCATCCCATCCGATGATAGGTTCCCAATATTCTCCAATCTCTTCAAAGCCATAACTATCGCACCCTTCTATTGACATAACGCTCTCTATCTATAAAGATTTTTTTTGCTCGGGCATTTTAAAAAAAAAGTTTCTTTTTTGAGAAGGAAATCTTTGTCTTAGGGAAATGTTTTTTTTTCATGACCAAAACAAGCAAATAGGTTTCCAAAGGACGAAGTCCTTTGGCCTATAGTTTATAGTTTTCTTCGACTTTTCAGTTTCTTTGGATTTAAGTCCCTATCGCCTTCCAACGCTTCGCGTTTCCAGTTGATCACTTGCGTTTGATGATCGATCGAGGCGATCGATCAT
>JAJXYX010000020.1 GCA_021780355.1 bacterium
GAGGCAGATTACCCATGTATTACTAACCCTTGCGCCACTATATAGAGTTGCCCCTATATCGTGCGACTTGCATGCCTCATCCACGCCGTCAGCATTCGATCTGAACCAAGATCAAATTCTTAAAAATATAAAAAAAATATTGACGAGGTCTGCTGATCACTCAACAGATCCTCACAAGTTTATCAACTTTGACGAACTTATCGTTCATCGAAGCTTTCCCGATGATTCTTCATCATCAGGAGTTCCTCGCACATTTCTCTACTTCTACTGTCAAAACAGCTGGCTTACTGAACGATCTTTGTCGTTCTCTTCTTTCGTCAATCTCTTGCAAAAGAATGAGATAAACATACAAAAAAGGTGATTTTTTATGCAAGCCCTTTGATTTTTTTTCTCAATTTTCGCTCTGAATCTCTCTATGAAAAACCGATTTTCCATCGCGAATTTCTAAATCAAAAGAATTCGAAAATTTGAGGTGCGAAGCCTCATTTAAGGACTCGGAAAGGGTTTGCAAACTGTAGACATGGCCTGTCGACACAATAATCCTCTCTCGAACCCACTTTTTATCGCTTCTGTACAGCAATTCAGCAGTATTCACCCCTGTAAGCTCGGACGAAACCAGCAAACCATCCTCTTGAGAGGCTATCGAAAGTTTTTTTTGCTGAATTACGGCATCTAAGGAAAGAGACGAAAGCTCCACAAGCATGCGATGCGTGGTAAGCTCCGTACTCGCTTCGACCTGCATCGTTTCGCGGTCATTTTGCAAAATGCGCGGATACATGTAAGAAGGCTCGCTTGGAAACTGAACCAACACCCGATCCTCGCCAAACTGCCTGACAAAGACAGGCCAAGTCACATCTGACTCATCGATCGTTTGTCCCACTTCAGTTTTCTGAGGGCGCTCCACAGAAACCCACCCCTTTTCATCCATAGCGCCAAAAAGGGCCAGCGCAGCAATAATTTTATTTATCATTAAAAAACCGTCATCATTTAATTGACTGCAATATTTTATCACAAATAAAACTAAATAATGATTAATAAATTATTTTAATTTAATAAAAATTAATTCTTTGACAGGATTGCAAAAAACCAATACATTGCTTCTCATGGAAAAGCACATTTGGGCCGCGCCCTTTACCTTGGAAGAGATCAATCGAAGATGTGAAAACAGCCTATCGGATCATCTAGGCATTCAGTTTACAGAAATAGGTAAAAATTTTTTGACAGCAAGCATGCCTATCGATCAAAGAACTCTGCAGCCCATGGGGATTATGCATGGAGGAGCTTCGGCAGCTTTAGCGGAAACAGTGGGCAGTGCAGCAGCGAATTACTGCATCGATCAAAACGCTTTTGTGTGCGTAGGGCTGGATTTAAATATCAACCACATTCGAGCCGTAAAATCAGGCTTCGTAAAGGCAATTGCCAACCCCTTTCATTTAGGGAAAACAACGCAAGTCTGGGAGATTCAAGTGATCAATGAAGAAGGGAAGTTGATTTCAGTGTCTCGCCTGACGATGGCGATCCTTTCGAAAGAATCCCTCCGCTAGAAAAGCGGAGGGGTCCGTTAAATAAAATTAACGATTGTAGAAACCGCCGCTGCGGTCGCCACGGTCGCCACCACGACGCTCGCCGCGATCACCCCAGTCGCGTCTTGGACGGCCTTCGCCACCGCCGAATCCGCCACCGCCGTGTCTCTCTCTACGCTCTCCGCCAGGACCGCCAGCTGGACGATCACGCTGTTCAGCGCGCGCCACGTCGATCACTAACGTTTTGCCTTGGAAAGGTTGACCATTTAACGCTTCTTTTGCTTTACCTGCTGAATCTGCAGAGTCCATGCGAACGAATGCAAATCCTCGGGATCTACCTGAATAGCGATCCATTACGATTTTTACTTCTTCGACTTCGCCGAAGCTGCTGAACAGTTCGCGAACTTGCTCTTCGTTTGCATCAAAGTTTAAATTGCCAACGTAGAGTTTTTGATTTTGTTGATTCATTTACATCTCCTAAAGATAGAAAAAAATGACCCTAAAGATCGGTGTACTACGGCCAAGTTTTCAGGTAAAAAAGCGTTCCCGAAATCGGGGAAAGAAATTTTTGAAAAGACCAAGACTAATAATCAGGGCTAAAGGTTGTTGTGCCTAAGAGACCTGGTGGATCCAGACCTTTTGCTTAGACCCCTCTATTTTATAATACCCCGCGATCGAAAGTCAAAGGATTCCGCAATCTATAGAGAATCGCCCTTTACAAAAAGCTCCTTTCATAGGTAACTTTGGAGAGAAAAAAACCGTGGAAATACTATGTCGACCCCTGAATACCATCAACATGAAGAATTTCAAAATCGAAGCCGCAAACTCGCTGAAATGAAAGCGTTAGGGATAGAACCTTATCCCCCCAAATATGCGTCTACCCGAAAAGCAGCTGAACTGACAGCCGAAATGGAAGGAAAGGAAGCTGGCCATTCCGAAGAGGCAGGTGAAGGAAAAACTTTACATGCCCATATTTCGGGCAGACTCGTACTCTTTAGAGCCATGGGGAAAAATGCCTTTGCCCAGCTGCAAGACGAGACGGGCCGCTTGCAAGTGATGTTCAATAGAGATCAAACCAAAGTAGAAGGACTCGAGGAAAATCCAGACGTCACTCCCCTCAAATTCATCGAAAAAAAACTTGACTTAGGCGATATCATCGGCGTGGAGGGGCACCTTTTCCGCACGCAAAGAGGCGAGCTGACCTTATTTGCAAAAAAAGTAACAGTGCTTTGCAAATCGCTTCTTCCCCTGCCAGACAAACATAGCGGCCTTGCCGACAAAGGAATTTTGTACCGCAAACGATGGCTCGATTTAATCACAAATCCCGACTCTCTTGAAAGATTCCGCCGCAGATCAAAAATTCTCCTCTCGATTCGCAAATATTTTGAAGAAGCGGGCTTTGAAGAAGTTGAAACGCCAGTTTTACAAAACATCTATGGCGGAGCGCAAGCCAAACCGTTTACGACCCACCTCAACGCACTCGATCAAGAGATGTTCTTGCGTATTTCTCTTGAAATTCCCTTAAAAAAACTCATTGTCGGCGGCATGCAAAAGATCTATGAAATCGGCAAGGTGTTTCGCAATGAAGGAATCGATCGGACGCACAATCCTGAATTCACCATGCTTGAAGCCTACGCTGCCGGATGGGATTATCACGATACGATGAGATTTACAGAAGGGCTTTTTGAAAAAGTAGCTCTCGATCTCTTTGGCGACACAAAAATCCGTATTTTAGGAGAAACGGAATCGACAGCCGTCGTTATCGATCTTAAAGCTCCATGGAAACGCCTTACCATGAAAGAGGCAATCAAAACCTACGGAGAGATCGATGTCGACAATCTCTCTGACGAAGAGATCCGAAATATTCTGCTCAAACAAGCCCACATCGATCCCAAAGCTGTACGCCAAGCAACCCGAGGCCTCTTGATTGCCATGCTGTTTGAAGAATTCGCAGAAAAACATCTCATTCAGCCGCACCACATCATCGATCATCCCATCGAAACGACGCCTCTTTGCAAACTGCATAGAGACCCCAAACACCGCAAAGAGCGCTTTGTCGAACGTTTTGAATCGTTTATTTTTGGCAGAGAGATGTGCAATTCCTACACAGAGCTCAATGACCCTGAACTTCAGCGCGAACTGCTCGTCGAGCAGGCAGAGAAAAAAGCAGCGGGCGATCAAGAGGCGAATCCT
This sequence comes from bacterium, assembly GCA_021780355.1. GTDB lineage: Bacteria > Chlamydiota > Chlamydiia > Chlamydiales > SM23-39 > SZAS-17. The sequence goes on from JAJXYX010000020.1 coordinate 3,717, forward strand.
CTCGATGAAGAATTCATCGAAGCCATTTGCCAAGGCATGCCGCCCACTGGCGGAGTCGGCATCGGCATTGATCGTCTCGTCATGCTGTTAACAGCTGCCGAATCGATCCGAGACGTCATTTTCTTTCCTTTAATGAGACCGGAAGACGCTTAATCGCGAGGAGGCAAGAAAGGCAGAGGAAGAGGAGCTGAGATTTTACCAAGCTCAAAGACTAATTGCTCTGCTGTCAACCTCGTTTGAGGATTTTCATCGAGCAAACGTTCGATGATATCAAGACAAGGACAGCCAGAGTATTCTTGTTTTAACGAAGCCAAAGCCTCTTTTATCGCAGCCAAATGTGCTACGATTTTATTTTCTTCAAGATCGTCCTTTTGCGTAATTAAATCGAGATCTGAGACACGTAGAGCCATCAACATAGAAAGGCCTAAAGCCCACATATCCGCTGCTGCATTTTGTATATCTCGAGTGGATTGCTCTAAATATAAATGTCCTTCGCGTTCAACCCCCCATCGAAGTAATTCAGGAGGAAGAAAAGAGAGACACCCCTTGATGGTTTTTATATCTTGATCTCCCGTTTGTCCCAGAGGGCCCGCTGTTCCAATATCTGCAATATAACACTTATTTTCATGCATCAAAATATTATCAAGCTTCAGATCTCGCAAAATAATGCCGTTACTGTGTAGAGAAAAAATAGCAAGAGCCAACGATTGAAATACGGGAATCATTTCCGAAATCGTCTTTCCTTTTTTTACCCAAGATTCCAAAGTTCCTTGATTACAAAATTTGGAAAACAAGCGTCCTCTGAATAGAGAAGGGGGGGGGCGCTTTGTAACATCCTCTGCTTTCTGGCGTTGATAAGTGACGCCATAAGAAGGCAAAAAAATCTGATCAGAGCTCACGCCGTGTCGGAGTAAAACCTCAGCATTCGTTTTTTCCCGCCAATAAGGTTCATCTCCTCTTGGGCTCTCTCGAGTTCCATCGGCTAATGGATAACTTTCATTCATCGCTTCCGATGCGTAAAGTTCCCCTGTGTTTAAATGGATCGCCCGAGAAACGGCTTTATCTGTTCCGAAAAATTTCTGATCCCCTTTTTTCGTTCGGTTGAACAAAAGAAACACATCTCCCTCAGGAGTTACGACTAGGGAACGGTGAAGACCTCGAGACTCATCGGCGTGAATAAGAATCGCCTCGCCCTTAGTTTTTGCGGTTTCAATATACGCATCTACATTTTCTTCTATATGAACGCGCGTTTTACTAATTTCCTCATCAGAAATTTGATAGGTTGGCTTCCCATCGGAATCAACAACTGCTTTGATTTCTTTCATCCCTGTCGATAGTCCATCACTTAAACCTAAACTAGAATGATCGATTCCTTCTTTCTCTAATAATTGAGCCGGTTTGGGCTCTTCAACTTCTATGAGCTTTGTCTTCTTCCCTGGAAAGTTTTTAAGTAACTGTGAAATCCAATTATCATCTTTTTCCCAAAGCTTCACATTTGAAGAAGGATTCTCTTTTAAAGAAGTTTCATTCGAAGATGTTGAAATATCAGAGCCAAGAATTTTTTTAATGCCATTTTTGATCAATTTCAACGGATTAAAAGAGGTTCCCGAAGCAGCTTTTTTTTGAGGCACCTCAACTGGCTGAACCTTTTTTTTACCAAGAGAAGACTTGCTTTGAGACAAAAATGGAGTAGGCACACCAAATCGAATAGACTCCTCACCCCCTCTCTTCCCAGGTGGTGGCGAAGCCAGCCTCACTTCTCCTGTAACAAAAGCCACATTATGTAAATCACTCATAATAATTAACCCTAAAAAACAATATTAATAATATACAAACAATTATAACACCCAAACATTAAGAATAGATAAAAATAGCATTATAAAAATATTTACAAAACGACAACTAACTAATTATCAATAACATACAAAAAAAACAAGGATTCTAAAGGACGAAGTCCTTTAGCAGGGTATGGGACGGAGTCCCATCTTTTCCCCTACATAAGATACTCTTCGACGAACTTACAGCCATGAGAGGTCAGCTTGACAATTGTGTCAGCCCCCTTCTTAATGAAATTAGCCTGGGCGAGGTGCTTGACGATGTTTTTGAGGGCGGTCTCTTTGAGAGAGACGGCTTTGGCGATGATGCGAGAGTCGATCTCTTGGAGGAGATCGCCTTTTGCTAGGTTGGTCTGATAGAGTTTAAGGAGGAACTTTTCGTCTGGGGTGAGGCTTTTTTGGTTCATGACTTCCTCTTGAGCCTAGCGCCAGACGGAGTATCTTCGATGAGGTAGCCGTGGGAGAGGATCTCATCGCGGAGAGAGTCGCTGAGGGGCCAGTTTTTAGATTTGCGAGCCGATTCCCTTTGCTCGAGAAGGGCAAGGAGAGGCTTTGGAATCGATTCTAAGCCAGCGTGGAGGGGCAAGACGGCCAGAACCTGGTTCCAAGAGGCAAGAAGCTGTAGAAGGTCTTCTGCTTCGATGGAGCCAATCTTTTGCTGATCGATGAGAGAATTGGCTTCTCGGATGAGATCGAAAAGGACGGCGAGAGCCGCAGAGATGTTGATGTCATCGGCAAGGGCTTTTTGAAAATTGAGCCGAGCCTCGGGGATGAGATGAGAGGATAAAGCAGACGAGCGAATGGAACGGAGGCGAAGGATGAAATCTTCGATCCGTTGAAGACTGGCTTTGGCCGCATCGAGTCCAGCAAAGGTGAAATTGAGCTGCGTCCGGTAGTGCGTTGAAAGAAGAAGATAGCGAACTTCCGGGCCTGTATAGCCTTTGGCTAAAAGATCTCGCAGCGTATAAAAATTGCCAAGACTTTTGGACATTTTTTTGTGATCGACAAGAAGATGCTCGACATGGACCCAGTGATGGGAAAATTTGCAGCCGGAAAAACATTCCGATTGAGCAATTTCATTTTCATGGTGAGGGAACATATTGTCGACGCCGCCGCAGTGAATATCGATGGAGGGACCGAGAAGCTTGATCGCCATGGCTGAACATTCAATATGCCAGCCTGGGCGGCCAGGACCGAAAGGACTCTCCCAAAAAATCTTCCCGTCGCGGGCGGGATCGTACTGCTTCCAAAGAACGAAATCGGACGCATTGTCTTTATCATACTCATCAGCCTCATTGCTGCCTGAAGCATTTAATTTTAGCTCGCTAGAGAGAAGATGCGAGAGACGGCCGTAAGAGGGAAAAGCGCGGATAGAAAAGTAGACGCTGCCCTGATCGCCTCGGTATGCGCACCCTTTTTCGATCAACTTTTCGATGATGGCGATCATATCAGGAATGTAATCAGTAGCCGCGGGATAAAACTCGACAGGCTGAATCGAAAGTTTTTCCAAATCTTCGAAAAATGCTTTGCGATACGGCTCGACATAGTCTTTTAAAGCAATGTTTTTTGCGATGGCTCCCCGAATCGTTTTATCATCGATGTCCGTCAAATTCATCGCCTGCTGAACAGAAAAACCGAAAAACTGAAGCGTACGACGTAAAATATCCTCAACCACATACGTTCTAAAATTGCCTATGTGGGCAAAATCATAAATCGTAGGGCCGCATGTATACATCCGGATCGTATGGCCATCGTGAGGGGAAACCCTCTTTTTTTCCCGAGTTTCCGTATCATAAAGAAATAATTTAGTCATAGTTACGCTATAAAAGTTTGTAAACGGCGATAATCTGTCTTTCCAGTGCCCATCATAGGAATTTCCTGGATCTGCTTGACAGAAGAAATTTTAATGAGCCGGCTAAATCCCGCCCGAATCAAAATTTGATTCGCCTGCTCTTTGTCTAAAGGCACGAGAGAGAATAGCACAAGATCCGATTTCCCTGGCGCTTTTTCCTCAACGCAAAGGGCGAGCGATTGCATATCTGCCGATATTTTCCCTTGGCGAAGCAGTTCAGAGGCAATAGCTGACTCGATCGCAGCCAAACTGATCATCTCTCCACCGATCTTTGTGAACCTTTTCAAACGGCCGGATAAAATTAGATTTCCTTCTTGATCCAAAAAGCCAATATCGCCGGTCCGGTACCATCTTTTGCCGCTCAGCTCAATAAAGGCCGAGCGAGGATTGCCCAAATAGCCTGAAAAGACATTCGGACCATACACCAAAATTTCCCCCTCCCCGCCTTCCGGCAAAAGCTGCTCGGTCTCGGGGTGGATCGTGCAAATCTCCACGTCCGGCAGAGGACGCCCTACCCCTTTCGGAGGCAAATTCAAACGCATGAGAGAGACGATAGGCGAACACTCCGTAAGACCGTAGCCCTCGATCAATTTGGCTCCCGTGCCCAGTTGATTCACCCGCTCATACAGCTCAGGCGGAGCTTTTTCCGCGCCTGAAACAAAAAGACGAACCGTAGAGAGCTGCTCAGGAGCGGCTACATAAAGAAGCCCTTTTAAAAAACTAGGAGCTCCGCAAAAAAGAGTCACTTTCCAACGAGAAATTCCTTCCGCTAGAGCAAAGCTATCCGTAGGATCGGGATAAAAAGCGCATTTCATCCCGGAGAGGATCGGAAACGCTCCAGCCACTGAAAAGCCAAACGAGTGAAACGGAGGCAAAATGCCATAGAGCACATCTGTAGAGCGGCATTCAATGCACAGCATAGCTGAACGCTGATTCGATAAAATGTTTTTATGGGATAAAGGAACACCCTTAGGAGTCGATTCTGTACCGCTTGTAAATAAAATCACGCAAGGATCGTCTTCATGAACTAAACCGATCCGATAGCTATTTAAAATAAAAGAAACCGGCATATGGGAAAGCAAAGCGCCTTTCAGCTTGCTTTTCAAAGAAAGCTGCGCCCTTATATCTTCCAACAGATGGAATTTTTCCATCAATTTGCCAAAATCGACGTGCTGTACTTTTTCCAAAAAGCGCCAAGAACTCAAGACCACCTCAAGGCCAGTTGCCGCCAACATATCATCGAGATATTTAGGTCCAAGAGTCCAATTGAGCATGACAGGCGTCTTGCCTGCCATCTGAACAGCAAAGATACAAATGTAAGCGCCGAGAGACGCCGGCAATAAAATGCCGATTTTTTTATCTGGCATCTTTTGAAAATGAGCTGCCAAGACAAGAACCGCTTGTCTTAATTTTTTATAGCTTAAAACGCCCGATGTATCATCGCCGCCGGCCGAAAAGTTCTTCATCCTTTCGCAGGAACGTAAAAAAGCTTCCGGCAACGTTCTACCGATCGGCAAAACGGGAGCCGGCCTTCCAGACTCTTCTGGCCAATGAGAAGTCGGGGGCGCCGCTATTTTCCGATCATTTTGATAGCCGCCGGCTGCCGCTTCATACACATGAGCGACTGTCGCCAAATCTTCAGGACGCACATCTTCGACGTGGTAATTTTGAGATAAATAAGCAATCAGTTCGGCAACGTTTAAAGAATCCATCCCAAGATCGGCTGCCAAGGTCATTTCTGGAGCTATAGCAAGAGAGGGATTATCCAAGATCCTCGCGATTTCTTTCGCAATTTTATTCTTATTCTCAAGCGAAAGCTCTTCTACCTTCACCTTGCCCTTCGCTTTAGGCTCCAAATTCTTCATCTCAGGCAAATCTTTTTTCCAAAAACTATAGGACACCAAAGATAAAGGCTCTGTATCAACGACCCCTCCCGATCCATCGGGGTATTGATTATACCACTTTTCAAGGTACTGATTAAATTCAACTCTCGTCCCCTTTCTTGGCAAATCCTGAGGATCTAACTCGCACTCAATCAAAATCTCCCTTCGAGGCATAAAAAAGATGAAATTTTTAAACGCCGCTTTAACCGCATGCTTAAAGCTAGCTCCAAGCGAAAGAGATTTTCCCTCAAACGCCCGAGAAAACGTGCTCCCCCAAAGTCCTGTCGTTCGAATCAGCAGCACATGTACATGCGGACATTCTTTAACAATCGCATGAGCTCCAGAAGCTCCCCCCAACGTTTCCCGGCCTGAATACTTTAATCGACCTGCAGGATATAAAATAAAATTCTCGCCCCTCTTCAATCCTTCCGCTACCTGGTTCAAAGACTGTTGAGCCTTATACACCTTGTACTGGTTCACTGAAGTATCGAAATTAGGGATCGAAATGGCCTTCGTCAGCTGCATCAAAAATTTCAACGACCCCATTCGGTAAATATATTCGATCACCAAAGGGCGCATCCTGTACTTGGGCCAAAAATAGAAAAAAAGCAAAGGAGGGTCCATATGGGCCGAATGGTTCGGGAGAAACAAAATCCCCCCATCCAACTTCGCCTGCAAAGCCTCGAAACATCCCTTGGTCTTCACTTTATATCGCAAGGAAAAGAGCCCCCGCGCTAAAAAACTCATCACAGACCAAAATAGATAAGACATGCAAAGACTCCTTCATCCTTTTAAAATCACGCAGGCCTCGCTAATCGTCCAGACCAGAGAGCGCACTCCCGCTATTTTCGCCTTTACCCCCCTTTTGATCCAGAATTTTTTACATCACTCCTATTCAAGCTCTAAGAAAAAACCACAAACTTTACAATTAAATAATTAATAACATTCATGTATAATTACATTAACAGACAATTAAACATAAAAAGATGTAACTATGGAAATCCATTCAGATCCACATATTTCCACCCCTCAAAGCAACCCTCCTCCCCCCGAGGAGACGCACGACTCCCTCCATGCCGTCGCCAACCTGATCAGCCACGCCTGGAATAAATCTAGAAACTCAATCCAGCACTCGTAACTAGCAGGGCTTCGCCCCGCACCCTACCAAAGGACTTCGTCCTCTGGACTCCTATTGTTTTTATTTAATCATCTTCCGCTTCGGAAGATGATTCATAAAGTCAATAAGGAGTCCAGAGCAGGGCTTTTTGATTAAAATTCCTTTACAGATCTACCTCGAATATTCTTGACAACAGTTTCAGAGTCCAAGCATCATCCCAGGCCGCTTGCCGTCTCCTCTGCGCAGTTCCTCGAGTTCCTCC
>JAJXYX010000040.1 GCA_021780355.1 bacterium
GTTTGATGATCGATCGCCTCGATCGATCATCAAACGCAAGTCATCAACTGGAAACGCGAAGCGTTGGAAGGCGATAGGGACTTAAATCCAAAGAAACTGAAAAGTCGAAGAAAACTATAAACTATAGATGGGACGGAGTCCCATATAAACACGCAATCTACTCTTCTCGAGGCTGCAAACGCGCTTCGAGAGCGGAGAGGAATTGGGCGAACTCTTTGGTGGAGCGGAGGTTGTCGAGCCATTCGTCTTCGAGGAGATCTTCGAGGGGAGGGAGGGCTTTGAGGTAGAGGGCTTGGCGGATGAGGTTCATGCCTTCGTGGTAGCGGCCGAGGATGGAGTAGAGACACGCGAGGTGGTAGTGGGCTGTGGCGTCTCCGAGGGAACCTGCCCGGGTGATTTTCTGTTCGGCTTCGAAATAGAGCTGATTCATCGTCTCTTCTTCGATGGTGTGATGAGCTAGGTGGACGAGACAAAGTCCCCATTCGAGCCAGCCTTTCTCATTTTCTTCGTCTTGCCGGACGGCGAGAGCAAAGGATTGCGTAGCGCGGGTGTAGTAGTCTCGATCGAGCGTCATGTGGCCGAGGTGAACCTGGCAAATGCCGAGGCGGAAGTGGACCTGAGGATAATCGGGATCGATGAGAAGCACGTGGGAATACATTTCGGCGGCGCGGAGAAAATAGCTCTCTTCTGCAGAGAAATCACCCATCCATTCAAGGGCTGAGGCATATTGGAAGAGCCACTCGGGGTGGTTGAGAAGAACTCCGCGCTGGTTGTGCAGGAGTGTCTCAAAGAGGGCAATCGCTTGCTCGAGAGACGGGAGGCTGTCGGATACTTCGCTGTAGTGAAGAAGCGCGCAGGCGGCGTCGTACACGAAAGAAGGACAAGAAGGTTTTAGATCGATTGCCCGAATAAAAAAGCGGCTAGCCCGTTCGATGATGTCGACATCGTCTGTGATGTCTGCAATGAGCTGGTGGGCTGTGCCGAGCGCATGCCAAAGTTCTGCATCGGTTCTGTCGAGAGAAAGGCCGTATTGAAGCTTTTCAATAGCCATCTCAAAATAGTCAGGATCTACATAATAGCGTCCAAATCCAATGAGGCAAATGCCGTAGGCGCGCCAGAGATCAGGATCGTCGGGAACTGCGTCGATGATTTTTAAAATTTTATTCTCGGCTTCGATCAGCAAGTTGAGCCGGTTGTCGCTCGCTCCTAGATGGGAAAGCGATTCGACGAGCTGGCTGATGATGGAGGTGTTTTCCGAATCGAGTAAATAAGCTCTTGAACATTTTGTTACGCTTTGGCTGAGAAGCTTTGTCTCGCGGCTAAGCCGGCCCTGCTCGCCTAGGAGCTGACCCCATTCAAGCCAAGCGTCTGCATGAAGAGGATCGATCGTCGTTGCTTTTTCAAAAGCTTCCGAGCCGTTTTGAGCAAACTGCTCATCCATCGTGTTGATGTAAAGCTGCGAGAAAGCATGAGCGAGAGACGTCCAGCCATCAACATAGAGAGGCTTTGTCTCGACAGCTTTTTTAAGATATTCGATCGCTTGGAGATAAAGGCGGGAATCATTGACCAAAAGACCCATCTGAACGTAGGCGTTGCCCATGTCGTTCCAAAATTCAGGATAGGGACTGGATTGCTGCGTGAGAGACTTGTGGAATGATTGAATGGCAAGGCTCACATCGAGCGCTTCGCCGGAATGCTCGGCAATTGTCGACCAGACTAAACCGTAGTCCCAATAGAGCTCAGCTAAAGCTTCTCTACTTTGGCCGGGAGCGAGCTCGATCGCCTTTTGATATTTGTCTTTCGCTTCTAGAAAAAAGTGGTGTTCTTCATGGAAACGGCCAAGCTGCAGCAACACTGCGCCCCAAAAAGCCCAGGCTTCAAAAAAAGAGGGGTTAAGGGAGGTGGCCATCTTAAAATATTTGCTTGCAATAAGGAGAGCTTTTTCTTTGCCGTCTAAAGAGCCGTATTCAAAAAGGGCGATGCCTTGGCGGTGCCAGATGAGAAAATTGTCAGGATCTAAGCTGGCGGCAGTTTCAAAAAGGGAAAGAGCGGATAGATTGCCTTGGAGCAGGGCAGCTTCGCCTAAATAAAGGTAATGGAGCGCCTGTTCGGTTTTTTCATTGGACACAGGGGGACTGTACGGAAGCTGGGCCGTTTTCACGGTGAGCTTTCGGGGAAACAGACGACTGAACATGCGGCGAAGAGGGAAGATTTGCTGCATCAGATGAATCCAATTAATTTAATCTATTAACTCGGCCGTGAGGGAGCGCTCCCCGGTCGAATGGGGGATTATAAACGAGCCCATTTTTTTTGCCCAGGCCAACTCAGATCTGCCTGGAGGTAAATAGATTGTAGCCCGAAAAATGGGAAAATATGCGAGGAAAACGGAAGAATTTCAAGCCAAAATCAGCCGCTTGAAAAATTTAAAATTAGGGATGAAGAATTTTTTTTGCGCGCCTCTTCATGAGCAGATCGCGGCGGTGCCAAGATTCGATCGGTTCACCAAGATTTTTTTTGTATTCTTTTTTCAATTTTTCGAATTTCAACAACTTTTCTTGAATTTTGTATCGGCCGCTTTGTTTGTGAAAAATTTTTTGATCTAGTTTTCTTGTTTCAAAAAATTGATCGAGATGGAGCAGGCGATGTAAAAGACTTTCTTGCATTTTTTGAAAGGCTGTAATTTCCATTTCGGAAAGCTCTTTCAATTCGACATCTTGAATCAGCTCCGCATTTTGGATGAGCTGATCTAATGTTGTGTCAATCTCAATCAAAACGTCTTCGGCAAACATATCTTCACCATATTTAATCTGTCTCTAAAACTTCTCTTTAAGCGATTGAGTTAATTTTTCAAAGCGAAAATTTATCTCTATATTTCATTTGTTTGTTTTTTTTGTTCCTAATTCCTTGTCTATGTGTATGAAAAATGTGTTGATTTTTTGTCTGATTTTTTTTACAACTAGTCGGCATGATAGGTTTTTGTCCGCTAGCTTCTGGTTCGAAAGGCAACGCAATTTTTGTTGGTACAAAAAATACGCGCGTGCTCATTGATGCAGGACTCAGTTTATCGCAATTGACCGAGCGTTTAGAGCAAATCGATGTAGAGATTTCGTCCATCCAAGCGATTCTTATCACACATGAGCACAGTGATCATATCAAAGGTTTGCGCCTAGTTTCAGAAAAGTACAACATCCCCTTTTTTTCCAATGCGGAAACTGCCAAAGGAATTTATTCCGCTTTAGGTGTTAAATTGCGATCCAAAATTTTTACAACCGGAGAGCCATTTACTTTTGGCGATGTCGAGGTACATCCTTTCAGCGTGTCCCATGATACATTAGATCCGGTCGCTTTTACGATCCGCTTTGAAGAGATCAAGATGGGATTTTGTGCAGATCTTGGCTACGTGACCTCGATGGTGAAAAAGCATCTGCAAAAATGCCATTATCTCTACGTAGAATCGAATCATCAACCATCCATGGTTTATTCATCTTCCCGTCCAGAACAGCTGAAACAGCGGATTTTAGGCAAGCAGGGCCATCTTTCCAACCAAGAGTGCGGCGAGCTCATAGCTTCCGTATGGCATGAAGAGCTCAGACACGTCCATCTCGCTCATCTCTCCAGAGACTGCAACACTCCAGAAGTCGCCCTTGAAGTGGTGGAAAACATTCTAAAAACCCGCCAAATCACCATCCCCATTTCCGTCGCACATCAAGATACCGTATCCCGTGCGGTGTCCTTTTATTCAGATGTTTTCAGGTGATGTCCTTAGATAGGGATAAAATATGAAGATAGGGTATTCCTGAGCATACAGTGCTATGTCAGTCTTTATTTTATTCTTCATGCTGAGGTTGTCGATCATGCCAATCCTGTTTTTCCCATTACGGGGGCCATCAGCGCTGCGTGTTTAGAACTATCGCTTTTTTTATCTTTTCATATTATAGATTGAAATTTGAGGTGATATGAAATCTAGGTCTGCTCATGAAGAAATTCCGTCAATTATCGTAATCAATCCAATTTCTTCTCCGAAATATCTGTCGGAAGAGCTGAAAAAATATGGGATAAATTGTGTAGCCATATTTACGGCTCTTAAGGAAAAAATCCTTCCCTATTTTCAGGCGAGTCGAGACTTATTTGACCAGCAAATCTATTTGGATTCTCCCTCTGTTGATGATGTAGCAGCGATTCTCGCTGAGACATTTTCTCGAGAGAAAAGTCTATACGGATTTAGCGAACTTTTTTCGAATCGTCATTATCTATCAATCGCTTAGGATTGTTGTCAGCGGGAATTGCTGTCTTTTTATTTAACTTTTTCAGCCACCCATTATACCGCTCGTGACTTAAGAATCGGCTATTGGACGGGATTGAAAGCTGCCAAAAATCGATTGTGGCAAAGTGGGCTAGTATGAGGCAATACAACCCACTTTGCCGCAATCGATTTTTGGCAGCTTTCAATCCCGTCCAATAGCCGATTCTTGAGTCACGAACGGTATACCATTTGTGATCTAGATTTTTCGATAGAAAAATCCAAAAAACAAAAGGAGTCGAGAGGACGAAGTCCAATGACCAAGGTTTGGGACGGAGTCCCAACTACTTGATAGGCCAAACGAAGCGATCGCCGATCCAAGTGGCCTTGCAGTCAATCTTATATTCAGAGAGTCTTTTTTGCGTGTCAGCTTCTAGGGCGTGAAGATCGAGATCGGTGTGGCTGGGGTCGTGGTGCGTGACGAGCCAGCGAGAAGTTTTGGTTTGTTGGATGAGGTAGAGGGCGTTGAGAGATGACGAGTGGCCCCAGCCTGTTTTGTGGAGGTATTCTTCTGGGGTGTATTGAGCTTCGTGGATGAGGAGATCGCAGTTTGTGAAGAATTGAATGAGGCTTTGGTGGGGATCGGAGATTTCTTCGGGGATGTGGTCGAGGGGGCCGTGGTGGCCTTGGAGCATTTCGTTGTCGGTGATGTAGCCGATGGTGTGGCGAGGGGTTTGAATTTTAAAACCGTAGGTAAGGCCGGGATGGTGCGTGCTGTGGAAGTCGAGGGTGAGGGGGCCGAGGGCGAGGGGAGTTTTTTGCTGAATGGTTTTAAACTCGAGATCGGCTTTGACCTGTTCGAGGCGGATGGGGAAGAATTCGGGGGAGAGGAGATCGGAGACGAGCTCGCGGTAGGATCTACGGATATTGGGAGGAGCCCAGATGGTGATGTGGACGCCAGGTTGGTAGATCGGGTCGAAAAAAGGGATGCCGATGAAATGATCCCAGTGGGAGTGGCTTAGGAAGAGATGGATCTCTTTGACATTTTGGTCGATGAGTTCGCAGCCGAGCTCACGGATGCCCGTGCCTGCATCGAAGATGCAGACGAGATCGTCGTAGCGAAGCTCAAGCGCGCAGGTGTTGCCGCCGAATTCGGCATACTGCGGTCCGCTGACGGAGCAAGAACCTCGGGTGCCCCAAAACTTAAGATAATTCTTCGTCATCCGAGTCCTCTTCTTGGCTGGCTGATTGATTGGCGAGAACCCGTCTGGGGCGGGCGCCTTCTTGCGGGCCGATGATGCCGTTGATTTCTAATGCGTCCATTAAAGAGGCCGCTCTTGCGTAGCCAATTTTAAGCTTTCTTTGCAGATAGGTCGTTGAAGCGCTTTTTGAAGAGAGCACCGTGCTGAGAGCCTGATCGTAGAGAGGATCTTTGCTTTTGTCCTCATCTTTGTCAGGTCCAACCGCGGCTGCATTATAAGAATCAAAGGACGGGATAAGATAGTTGGGCGGCGATTGCTCGCAAATTTGGCGGATGACTTGATTGATGTCCTCATCGCTGATGTAAGAGCCTTGCGCCCGTACGAGCTGAGAAGAGCCTGGAGGAAGAAAGAGGCAGTCTCCGTTGCCGAGCAGGCTTTCTGCGCCGACTTCGTCGAGGATGATCTGCGAGTTGATCCGAGACGCCACTTTAAACGAGATGCGGGTAGGGATGTTGGCTTTGATGATCCCTGTGATCACTTCGCGGGAAGGACGCTGCGTTGCCAAGATGAGGTGGATGCCGACCGCGCGGGCCATTTGAGCGATGCGGGCAATCGGTGTTTCAATATCAGCGCTGGAGACCATCATCAAATCGGCAAACTCGTCGACGATCGCTACAATCATGGGCATCTGTTCAGGAATGGGGATGCTGAGGGACGCTTCGAGCTCTTTATTGATTTTGCGATTGTTGAATGCGCCGATATTGCGAAGCCCCAGTTGCTTTAAAATTTCGTAGCGAACCTGCATCTCTTTGACAAGCCATTGAAGAGCTGAATAAGCCCCGTGCGCCTCTGTGATAACAGGAGCGATCATGTGAGGGAGTTTGGAGTATTGCGTGAGCTCGACCTTTTTGGGATCGATCATGAGGAGTTTGACCTCGTCAGGACGGGCGTTCATTAAAATGGACATGACGATCGTATTTACGCAGACAGATTTGCCCGATCCTGTTGCGCCGGCGATTAGGCAGTGGGGCATTTTCGCGAGATCAGAAAATACACATTCTCCATTGACGGCTTTCCCTAGTAAAACGGGAATTGAAAGACGGCGTCCTTTTTGCTGATATTGGATGAGAAGCTCTTTAAAACTGACCTCTTGCGGATGCATCGCCGGGATTTCTACTCCGACTGCGGCCTTTCCTGGAATGGGCGCTACGATCCGGATCGATTTGGCCTGCATATTGAGAGCGATGTCATTTTCCAGCGTTTTAATTTTTTGCACTTTGACGCCGATCGAAGGATGCACTTCAAAGGAGGTGATCGTAGGACCGCTGTTGATCTCGCCGACTTTGGCCTCGATCCCAAAGCTTTTTAAGGTTTCTTCTAAAATGGCCGCTTGATGCATGAGATCTTTTTTCAACGTCGGCTGGTCGATTTGCTGAGATGAGTTTGTGAGGATGTTGGGCGAGGGGATTTTGTATGAGGAATCTTTGCGCAAAACAAGAGCTTTCGTGATCGGAGCTAAAATCTCTTTTTCTTTAGGAGGGCTCAGTTTAATGGTTGGAGGCGAAATCGGCTCTTTTTTAATCGGCTCTTTCTTTTTTTCAATCACTTTTTCTTCCACTGGCTTTACCACCTTAGGCGCTCTTTCTTGCTGCAGGGGAAGGTTGATTTTCACGCCTGTTGATTCCGAAGGTTTTGAAGGGAGTCCTGTGTAGATCCTCCCTGACATAGCAGGAGTGGGAGTGCTCTTTTTTTGCAGCCTCTTTCTGATCCAAAGGGCGAAAAGATAAAGCGCATGTATCATTTGCTTTAATTTTAAGATAACGCGCATCCGAGTGAGAAGTAGGCAAGAGGCAAGTCCTAAACAAGAAAAAATGAGCGTGGTCCCAATCGGACTTAAAATCCTCATGAGATTAGCCATGGGCAAATCAGCATAAAGAAAGTAAAAAGGGACGCCTCCCAAATTGTAGCGGACAATTGTTTGAGGGTATGGAGTGTAAATCACAATGCTTTCCGTGATGACCCGATCGGAAATATAGGCGGCCTTTTCAGGATAGGATTCTGCAAACGTCGTCAGCAAAAAGCAAAGAGATCCTGCTAAAATAGAAAAATAGAGTTGATCATAAGCTGGATGGGTCGATTTGCGTCCAAGTAGAAGGCGCGAGCCGAGCCAGAAAAAATAAAGAGGAATCAGATAGGCGCCAAGCCCCAAAAGATATTCGCTGGCCCAAGCTGCGATATAGCCGACGTAGCCGAGCCAATTGCTTCGAGGATCTAAATAAGAAAAGCTCGCCAAAGATAAACAGCTTAAAAAACTCAGCGAAATAAAAAATAAACCCTGAGCATCCGGATGCGCCGTCTTTTTTTCTGGTTTTTTGGTTGTTTTACGCATGAAAAAGACCTAAGGCTAAAAGTCCTGCTCCTGCGCAGTAGTAAGCAAAGGGACGGACGTTAAATGTTTGATAGCATTGAAAAATCCAACGGATAGAAAGAAGTCCGCAGCCAAATGCGCTAAAAAAGCCAATGGCGCAGTAGCTCGAAGGCAACGTTTCGCTTCCTCCTTTCATGAGTCTCATCGTCTCCAGCAGCTCTCCCCCCAGCACGCTTGGAATAGCCAGCAAAAAAGAAAACCGAGCAGCATCCAGCCAAGACCAGCCTCGTAAACGCGCTGCCGTCATGGTCGATCCGCTTCTTGAAATACCAGGCATTAAAGCAAGTGTTTGCATAACTCCTATGCATAACATATCTTGCCATTTCAACCTAGAAGCAGAGGAGAGAGACTCTAAACTATTTTGCTTTTCCCTTCCATACTTAGACGTGAAAAACAGCATCATCGAGGTCATTAAAAGCCCATATCCTATCAAATTGGGCTGTGAAAGTGCCTCGCGAAAAGGCTGTAGCGCTAAATACACAGGAATCAGCGGGATCAACGCAAGCGAAAAGCTCAGAAGATAAGACCAAGAAGTCAAAATACGAACGACTTGCTTTCTTAAATAAATCACCACCGCAAGCACAGTCCCCGCATGGCAGGCTAAATCAAAATATTGAAGAGAATCGCTCTCAGCTACCCCAAGAAACCATCTCGTAAATTGCAAATGAGCAGAGGAGCTAATAGGAAGAAACTCGGTGACTCCCTGGACGAGGCCTAAAATCAGCGCTTCGAAAAGGGACAAGATCCACTCCAGATGAAAAATGGGGCGGCCGACGGGGCTCGAACCCGCGACATTTGGATCCACAATCCAACGCTCTAACCAACTGAGCTACGGTCGCCATGAAAGTCTATGACTATACTTGAAGGTTCGCTATTCGTCAATACCATTTTTTTTCTCGCACGCGGGGCTCCGCCCCACACCCCGCCAGAGGACGCAGTCCTTTGGCGGGGTGTGGGGCGGAGCCCCGAGAGCGGGGAGATTAGGGGACGATAGCGAGCCTGGTGGGGTTGGGGTAGATGACGGTGGAGGCTTGTTGGAGTTGCCAGTTTTGGAGCTTGCTGGGGAGATGGATCCAGTAGGAGTCGAGGGAGAGGAGGTTGTACCAGCGCCATTCTGGGCGCTGCGGAGATACTTGGTTGCGGCGGGATGCTTTCCAGGGGATTAGGTCTTCTGCTGGGCTTCCTCCTAGGATGATGCGGAGAGGGTTGAGGAGGAGGGATAGAAGGGCTTCTATCGCGGCGATGAAAATGATGTGAATGAGGGTGAGAACTTTGTGGGCGGCTTTGGCGACGCAGGCGGGGGTGATGGGGTATAAAACGCGCTTTGCTTGGTCTCTAAAGGCTACGGTGAGGCTTTCGGTGATAACGCATGTACTTTTGATTTTTTCAGGCAGGCACTGCCAAAAGATCTCGTGAAAGGCCATTTGTGTGGGCACGGGGATGTTGAGTATTTGCTGGCCTGAAAAAATGAGCGACGTGCAGTTTTGGTGGGCTAAGTTGAAATCGGTTTTTTCACCAAGATTCAAGCTGCGGTTGAAGTTGAGTAAAAGAAACTCACGGAATTTTTTAAGCTCCAACTCTGTGACGGCCATGTTCGTGACAACGCGCTCGTCTGCTTGCATGTATTCCCAAGAATCTGGAGATCTAAACCTGCCGTCCGTTGTTTTGAGGGGAAGCCAAGGCTTTTTTTTCCACCCGAACCCTATTTCGTAGACTTTGGCCTGACGCGTTTCGGGATTCCACTCAATGTATCGATACCAGGGATGCTTTGAAGTGAGCCAAGTTTGATGGAAGTTGGTTTTTGGCCCGTTGCATTTGGATGAGACGATTTGGATGATTTGGTTGCGAGAGGCTAGGGTTTCTGGAGAGGGCGCAGCTTCGCCTGGCCTGCAAAATTTTTGAGCAGTTTCTAATGTTTTTACATATTCTTCTTCGCTCAAAGTGCTGATCGGTTTGCTAAGCGGCGTTTTAACTGGGTGGAATTTTTGAAGTCCCTTTTGATTGTCTAAATAGGTGAACACTTCGTTGGTGGCCGTCTCGACGATAAACATTTGATCGTAGGTTTTGCTGAACTCATAGTGAAATCTTTCGTGCAGCTGCGTCTCTTTTGTCCAAACACCTTTGACTAAAATTGCGGGCTCTCGGTCGATGATCCTAATTTGATCCCGTGTGATTTTGATTTGGGAAAGAAGTTTGGAGTTTTCAAGAAAACGGGTGAATTCAGGATGCCTTTTAAAGATTTCATCGTCTTGCTTGGCCTTGCGCCATTTAGCGAGAGATTGTTGGTTTTCCTTTCGCGCGTAGAAGAGTTCTTCGCGATGCAAGCCAAGGACTCTATCGAAGTCAATTAAAATGTTTTTTACTGAATTGTCCCGGCGATAGCGATGAAGGATTTGTTCTCCGAGCTCGAGATATTCAGGCGACTGGCCTAATCGATCTTTGACAAGTAAAATAATATCTAAAATTTGTTGGGAGTGAAATTGAGGGTCAACAAAATGTTTAAATCGTATATCTAAAGCAAGAGCAGGCGTTAAACCATCGCCCTTTCTTTGGATGTGGCCGCGGCCGGCGAGGATTTGGATGGCTTCTTGGCAGGAAATACTCATGAGAATAGATTCCACTCGTTTTTCGCCCATTAGTATACCCTTTTTAGTATTTATTTGCATGTATACCGTTCGTGACTCAAGAATCGGCTATTGGACGGGATTCAAAGCGCCAAAAATCGCATGCGGCAAAGTGGGCTAGTATGAGGCAATACAACCCACTTTGC
>JAJXYX010000061.1 GCA_021780355.1 bacterium
CCCCAGGTTGTCAGATGTAATCTTCAGCCGTTCAACGAGGCAGTCTGCCGGGCCATAATTAGGCCTATAAAATGAGGTAAAGGGGCCCTATTTTCGGGGATTTTACCTCACCTTTATGAGCACTTGCAAAATTCCGAACAAAGCGAAACGCTAAAGATACCGGGGATTATGCGCGATCGTATCGTAACGCAGCAGAAACTATTTGAGCGGATTAGGTATATTTCCATCATTGAAAATAGCTGAAAAGTATATTTTTCTTTGGTTAAAATATTCCCATGTGGTATATCTAAATCATAGATAATGCATTTATTCAAATACGATTAACGAACTGGGTGTACCATGAATGAATTAGCAGGGTTGGGCAAATTATCTCGCAAGAGGCTTTCAGACGTGCTTCGCAATTCAAAAGGCTGTATGTCAGTGAGTTTGGTCGCGGAAACATTAAATGTCTCAAGAGAACAGGCAAGGCTGTATTTGTCCTCATGGGTAAAAAATGGCTGGCTACGAAGGGTCAGGAGGGGGCTATATTTTCCTGTGGATATTGCTGCCGAAACTCCTGATTGTAGCATGCTCGATCCATGGATAATAGCCTCGCAAATCTTTTCCCCTTGCTATATTGGCGGGTGGTCTGCGGCTCAGCATTGGGATTTTACCGAGCAGATTTTCGAATCGACGATCGTTTTTACCTCTCGACGCCTAAATCAGAAAGAGCAGTCTATTGCGGGATTAACATTTTTGATAAAAAAATCCACGTCCGACAAAATGTTTGGGCTTAAGTCCGTCTGGAAAGATCAGATCAAGGTGCAAGTGTCGGATCCTCATAAGACGATCATAGATATGTTTGATGATCCATCAATTGGAGGAGGAATTCGTTGTATGGTCGATTTTTTCCAAAAATATCTCTCTTCAAGCGAATGCGATCTGAATATTTTGATCCAATATGCGGAGAAGATGAATAATAAGGCGATTTTTAAACGTTTAGGATTTGTATTATCAAAACTAAAGCCCAATGAGACTCGTTGGATTACACAGTGCCTAGAACATTTGAGCCAGGGAAATTCGCAGCTAGACCCAACATCAAAAGGGAAACGTCTGATCAAAAAATGGAGATTATGGGTTCCTGAAGGATTAGAAGAGGGACTTCGATGATTAATAAATTTGAGATCGCTCGAAAAGCAAAAGAGCACGGATTGCAATCCTCCACGATTGAAAAAGACTACGTTTTGGGGTGGATACTGATTGGCATTCAGAATCATCCAGAGACAAAAGATGCATGGGTTTGTAAAGGAGGCACATGCCTTAAGAAGTGCTTCTTCAATAAGTATCGCTTTTCTGAGGATTTAGATTTCACCCTGCTGGATGCCCAGCAAATGAAAGAAGAGGTTCTGCGCCCTATCTTAAAACAGATTGCACAATGGATTTATGAGCAGTCAGGAATTGAAATCCCTGAAAACCTAATCTCTTTGGACCCGCATCGCAGCTTATCTGTACAAGGCAAGCTATCATACCAAGGCCCCTTGAAACAACCTGTTCCTTACCCTTCCATCAAATTAGACCTCACTGCCAATGAACAAGTGGTGCTGAAACCAGAAAAACGAAGGGTTTTTCACGAGTACTCCGATTGTCCAACCGAAACGCCTCAAATCCTAAGCTACTCCTATGAAGAAATTTTTGCTAAAAAGCTAAGAGCTTTAGTCGAAAGAGCACGACCTCGCGATCTTTATGATGTTGTCCATCTTTACCAAGAACGCTATCGCTTGACTGATATGAAAAAACTTTTAGAGTCTCTTCAAGGCAAGTGCTCCTTTAAAAAGATGCAGATGCCAAATCTGGTGGCGATCGAACAACATCCTCAAAAGTCAGAATTTTTATCTGAATGGAAGAATATGCTGCACCACCAGGTGAAAGATCTAAGGCCGTTCGAGTATTTTTGGGAACATTTGCCCGATATCTTCTCGTGGATTTATCACTCAAAATAATGAGTCGATTACGAAATGTAATCAACTGAAGGATTGGTTTACCGGCGCCGGTAAAGTGATCCCTGAATTTCATGCAAATCACCCTCTCAATCGAAAAATATCTTGTACCCTCCTTTGGGTATTTCTTCGCCAAGGTCACCTCTCCCATTATCAGGCAAAAACACGACGGAATCAGCATCTACTTCGAGTGTATCGATTTGATCGCGAATGTCTGCGTCGTATATGACCAGAGCGTAAGAGGATCTTTTCTTTCCCGGTTTACAAACCTTCTCCAGCTCCTCTATTCGTTTCCTGTTTTCCAGCTTCATATTTGCCTCCATTTTTTAGGTTTTCTTCTATAATCTTTAGCCTGGATTCAAATTCAAAAGTCTCCAGGGCTTTTGCATAGCTTTCTATAGTCCTTGAAAGCAATTCTCCCTCAGAAGGCGAGATCTTTCCTTTCCCCACTGCATTAACGACCACCCCAATGGCGTTGAGCACATCATCAAATGTGGCTATTAAGGGAAGATCGATTTCAATGGCGCGATCTTTTCTGGGAGGCAAAAATCTTTCTAGGATCATCTTGGCTGCCTGCATATTACCATTCAAAGCTTCCTCTTCGACTTTTTTGCAGATTTTGTCCAAAGAGCCTTCTAACAGGGCCTCTGCCGCTAGAGTTGACTTATTGCGGGCGCCTTTTGGCTTTCCATTTGGATTGCCCGAACACCCTTTCTTGTATTTCCCGTTCGCCTGTATTTTTCCTGAATTTTCAGGAGTTTTAGCCTCTGTTTCCATGGTTCCCTTCCCAATTTTCGCGGTGTTGCTCATAACAGCCAATCAACATGGCTCTGAAATCGTCTGGAGGCAATTTGAATGAATAGTCTTTGCCAGAGGAAGGATGAGTACAGTAAGACTGGGTGATTTTGATGTCGTTCCAGTTATTTCTTCGCGCAAAGTCCTCTATGAAAAGTCGGTTTTCCTTGATATTGCTTTTTTGCTGGGAATAGTTCGCCTTCAAGGCCGTTTCCATCCAAGCCTCCGGTTTTTTAATTCCATCGATGCCTTGAAGCAGCAGTAAGAGATGATCTGTGATACGCTCAGGCTCATAGAGACGGACCCATCTACGCAAAGCACGTTCTGAAATTCGCAGATCCTTTTCCTTACAATATGCAAGAAGCCCCTGGAGATCGGTTTTCTGCTTATCAGAAAAGGGCAACCTATCGGTATTCGGCGCCCTAGAGCTAAACGTCTCTTTTTTCTTTCTATGATCTGCGTTCTTCGTTTCTAGTTTGTGTCCAGTTTGCTGATCGATTTGCCGTCCCAAATGCTGTTCATTTTGCTGTCCATTGCTGCTTTGACGGAGAGCTTTTGTCTCTAGGACAAAGACCGAATATGTGCTGGCCCCTTTGCTGTCCACTTTTCGCAAATATCCAAGGCCGATGAGCTGTTTCAGCCTTGTATAAACATTCTTAGGCGAAATGCCAGCGGCGAGAGCGCATGTTTCTCTGCCAAACATGAATTCAAACGGATCGAGAAGCAGTTGCTTGCCTTTGCCTTTTAAAGGCACCATCGAGGAATGAGGCGAGATTCGTTTAAGCATCCATACGATAAAGCGCATCATGACGGGATCTCTCAAGAAATCCTCAGTCAAAAACTCGTGCGGTATGGCAAGAAAGGCATAAGGGAGTTTTGACATATCGCTCGCCCGGCTAAGAATTCGTGGCGTTGGAAGCGATCTTTTGAATTTGAAGTTGTTCCCATGCCTCTAAATCGACGGAACGCCAACGGGTCGAACCTGCTCCAAGTTTGACTGGTTTAGGGAATTTGCCATTTCTCGCCCATCGCCAAATGGTGGGGCGACTCACTCCATAGCGGAGGGCAGCTTCGGTATCTTTTAGAAATGCTGTTGTATTGTTCATCACATAGCCTCATTTGAAGTTACTATGTGATATAGCGTCTCATATGCAGATGCAGCTAGCGTCGCTATCTGCATTTATTTTTTTCGCGCTGCCTTCTAACATGATCGCAAAATGCACGATAACCGATTGATTTGTAATTACCTAAAGAACAGTGCAATTTTTCTTCATCTCGATAAATAGGATCACCATCATGACTCAGCGGCAAGGCATCCCACAATGTTGCGCTTGTCCATTTTGTTTTGGACTTGAGCTTTTTGCTGATCCATTGATCCAGGGCAAGCCAAGGACGTTCTTTCTTGGCTGCATCGATTTGCTGACGCCGGATTGCTTCCAATTTCATCCCAGCTTCGAAGATGCCCAATTCCTGGGCAACCACGCTCTTTAACGGGGAGTCTGTCTGCTCTGAGTAAAGCCAAACCAGTTTCAATAAAACCTGGATGGTGTAAACGTGTTCTGGCTGGATATTTAAATCATCAGAGGCCCAAGTGACGATCCAACTGACTCCGGGCAAAGATTCATCGGGAATCTCTAAAGAGCAATGCATAAAGATTTTCTCAAAGCCAAAGCCAGTCAATCCAGCGACAGTTTTTCCAATGGGGTGCTTTTGAACCAATCGGAGAAGTCTGGGGGTGATCATTGCTTTGAAAGTGCTGGTCATGGTGCTACCCCCGTCAAGAGATCCAGTTTCTCACCCAGTTTTTCCCATGCTTGACGCATTTCAGCTTCATAACCGTAACGCTGGTAAATCCGTTTGATCTTGTTTTCTTCCATGTGATTTAGACAGCGCTCGGCTACTTCAGGAAGAACGCCCAAAGAATTCATAAGCGTGGCTCCTGTGCGTCGTAAATCGTGGGGTTTCCATATACCTCTAGAGAGCTTGAGCGCTCCGATTTGCTTGCTTCTATTTTTATGTCCCCCGCTATCTCTTTGACGATCGGTGATTTGTTTTGTCACTGTTTTTGAGCAAAGGGAGTCGCTTTTACGGCTCGCTGGAAAACACCACTCTCCAGCGCCCGTTAACTCCTTGAGTTTGATGAAATGGCGAATCGCAAAGGAAGAGAGATAAACGATATGCTCTTTGCCATTTTTGCTGTTTTGGGCAGGGACTCGCCAAAATTTCCGCTCAAGATCCACATGATCCCAACGAGCCTTGAGTAGCTCGCCGATCCGACAGCAGGTAGCAAGGACAAGCCAAATTGCAAGAGTGGCAGTCTCTGCCATATTTGCATTCGGAAGCTTCTTGGCTAGGTCTTTGATCTCATCTTCGTCAAGGACTCGATCTCTTTCTACATTTGCTCCACCAATGGTTTTCTTGCTGAGCAAAGCCGTTGGGTCTGATTCGAGGAGATCGCGGGTAACAGCAAAACGGAACATCTGGCGAGTAAGGCTGAGGATAACTTTAGCCATGCGATTAACCCCGCGTTGCAGGAGACGATCTGTGATTTCGGTAATGTGTCCTTTGCGAACGTCTTTGATGTTCAAATCGCCAATGAAAGGGAGAACATCTTTCAACACCATTCTTCTAGCTTCTTTGCCTTGATCTTTACGGTTGATGAGATCGGTAGCAGCCCAGCGATCAAAGAGATCCCTAACCAGAACTCTATTGGATTGTTCTCGGATAGATTCCGCCGCCCGTTTGCGTTTATCTTCAACAGGGTCAGCCCCATTGTGCTTTACCTCGTTTTTCAAGCGTTCAGCTTCACGACGGGCTGCTGCAACCGTCAGACCGGCAATATCATTACGACCGCATCTAAAACCTCCAAGTCCCTTTTTCCGCTCACGCCATTTGTTTTTATGACAAGGCACTGTGTAGCAAAAAATCCAGGATTTCGTACCGGTGGGCTTGACGCGGAGAACCAAACCTTTGACTTCGGAATCGCGCACATATACAGCCTTGTCTTCTGGTTTAAGATCTTGGCAGTATTTGTCCGCTCCGTTGCGAGGGATGAGTTTTTTCATAGAAAAGCCTTTGTTCTCCAGGTGGTGGATAGATGGTGGATGAATCCACATAAATCGTGTTGCATCAACATAAGACAAAAAGTTGATTCAAATCAAGAAATACGAGAGAGTTGCGAGGAATTCCGTGGCACGAAATGAGACAGGATGATATGGTTAAAAACATGAAAAAACTTGCATGGGGTGCAAGAGGTAGGAGGTTCAAATCCTCTCACCCAGATTCTTTTTCATGAATGCATTGCTAGGTTAAAATGGATGCTAAAGCTGCTATTTAGCTGGCAGGGAGCATTATACCGTTCGTGACTCAAAAATCGGCTATTGGACGGGATTGAAAACCGTCAAAAATCGATCGCAGCAAAGTGAGTTGTATTCAGTAATACTAGCTCACTTTGCGGCGATCGATTTTTGAGTCACGAACGGTATAAAAAGGGTCACAACAAAGCGAACGAATCTTTCTGGACAGATGAAGATATGTCCTTTTTAAAGAACAGTCTATCCGAATACAAGGCCTCTTTTTTGGTTTATAACCTATTTTATGTTAATGAATTATGAAATTCGTTGACTAACGCTCGAATTTCCAGGAAAATTGAGTGAAAGGAAATGTTATTCCATGAAGATGATTGAAAGAGCTTTAAATGAACGACTTAAACAAGTCTTAAAAAGAGGGAAAAGCGTATTGCTTTTAGGACCTCGCCAAACTGGAAAAACAACTCTTCTCCGCGAGTATGAGGCTGATTTAGAAATCACCTTGCTTATTTCGAAAATTCGTCGACAGTATGAAGCAGATCCGGACTTATTCATTAGAGAGGTTCAGGCTTTAAGAAATTCTAAAGGTTCCTTACCTTTAGTGATTATTGATGAGGTACAGAAAGTCCCTGCCCTAATGGACAGCGTTCAATATTTAATTGATGAAGGGATTGCTCAATTTATTCTTACAGGTTCATCAGCTCGCAAACTTCGTCATAATAAAAGTGTAAATTTTTTGCCTGGCCGTGTGATTCAGCTGCGTTTGGATCCTTTTGTCTTGGAAGAGCTTTCTTTGCCTTTTCCCGCTGTAGAAGATTTTCTTTTGTATGGTTCTCTTCCTGCGATTCGATTAGAGACAGATCCTCTTATAAAAGAAGAAGAGCTGGATTCTTATGTCGACTTATATCTGGAAGATGAAATTAGAGCCGAAGCTCTTGTTCGCGATATTGGAGCGTTCGAGAATTTTTTGCGCCTCGCTGCCATGGAATCGGGAAATATTGTAAATTTTGACAAAATTTCTCAAGACATAGGCGTTGCTAGAACCACTGTTGCCTCTTATTATCAAATTTTAGAAGATTGTTTAATTGCTGAACGAGTTGAGCCTTATGTAGAAAGTCGTTCACGAAAAAAATTAACAAAATCTTCAAAATATCTATTTTTTGATTTAGGGCTCAGGCGTCTTGCAGCAAAAGAGCCTCCGTCTTTGCTTCATAAATATTTAGGGCATCTATTTGAGCAATTTATTGGGTTAGAACTCATTCGATGGTCGCGACTTCAAAATATAAAAATAAGCGTGCACTTTTGGAGAGATTCTTCTGGTCCTGAAGTCGATTGGCTTTTGCATCGAGATCAATCTTTACTGCCCATAGAAGTAAAATGGACAGAAAATCCATCCTTGCGAGACGCTAAACACCTTGAATTGTTTCTAAAAGAATACCCGTTAGCAAAACAAGCCTATGTTGTTTGCCAAGTGTCTCGTCCTCAAATGCTTTCCGATAACATTGAAGCGATATCATGGAAAGATTTGATTCAAAGGATTTCCTCTTGGCGCGACACGAGCGACAGATGATTCATCTAAATTATACCGAAGAAAGCTGAAGAATAGGCTTATAGGCGGGTTCAAAGCGCCAACAATCGATTGCGGCAAGTGGGTTGTATTGTGCCTCATACTAGCCCACTTTGCCGCATTCGATTTTTGGCAGCTTTGAATCCCGTCTAATAGCCGATTCTTGAGTCACGAACGGTATAACCGAGGCTGAGAGTTAGTTTATCGAGACGCTTGGAATCTTGTTGCCAGATATTTTATTGAACAAAGAGGAGCTTTAGCTCGTCTCTTCATCTCACTTCCGAAGATTTGTGGGTGGCCTATTCGAGATGGCCTGACAAAAGGACGCGAGATGCTGCTTGGCCGGGAGAAGAAGCTCCTTCCGACGAACTTCCTTTTTCTATTCGCCAGGCTGTAGTAGTGATTCAGGATTGTTTGGATCAAGAAAGAAAATTTCCTGAGATTTGCATGGAAGTGGTAGACGATCTATTGTTATTGAAGTGCACGATGTAAAACCGCTTTACATTTGAGATAGGTGTGACAGGTTGAAGTGGAAAGCGTCCAAAATTTTTTTGAATTTTGTAGACAGAAAAGTAAAAAATCGATAGTTTCTTGCCTTTTCTTTACCAAGGAGATGTGTATGTCTATAGATGTTCTAGATCCAAATTGTTCTGAAGTATATGTAGGAGGAATTTATGACGATGAGGAGGATGTGTTTTCTGAAAAATTCTCCGGCATAGGAGCTATTTTCCAATCCAACTTGAAGTGCAAGGAAAAGCATATTTCCGCCATGAAAGCGAATGCTAGGCCTTTGCCTGTAATGAAAGTAATTTTAGCTGATGGCGGTAAATGGAACGTGTCGACAACTGTTAAAAAAGATCAAGAAGGGAATACTACGGGAAGCGCTAATGTGCATGTTGAAAAGAAGACGGGAGCAGGACGTTGTTATGTCGGCGCTAGTGCAGAGGTCAAAAAAGATAAAAATCAGAAGACTGAGACTGGCGTAACTGTTACTGCGGGAGTTAGTGGAGAATTTTGAGAGAATTTGCATGCCTTATGTTAAATCTATCTAAATGTTTTCAATCGTGCGCGTCTTTTTTTCAAAGGCGCGCGTGTAAATTAATTGTAGTCGCTTTTTTACTTTCTCTGGGAGGCGGCTATTTTTATTTTCAATCTTCATCTTACTATTTTTTTATCCCAGTGCATAGCGATGAAGAATATTGGGGAGGAGCTTTTGTTTTTCAGATTGAAATAGAAGATAAAACTTACCAACTTGACTTAGATCTTGGGACGGAAACATCTAGTTTAGATCGTGAGGAATTGGATAAGATTGATAAGGAATTATATGGAACTTATTCCATGTACGACGTACATGGAAGGATGTATGAAGCTCCCATTTATGAAGTTCCGAAAGTAAAGATTCATGACCTTTCTTTATCTATGATGCTAATTCGAGAAGAATCTCCTGAATTCCTGCGTAACAATGTCTTAACAGGAAGCGTAGATAACATTATATCTTCTGGGCGCGCGGGGAGGGATATTTTTGGAAATAAAAATTTTCTCTTGGATTTTGCTCGTTCTAAGATGATTTTATGCAAACGTTTTACGTCTCTTTCGAGGAATGGGTATCATTTAAAGGATTTTGTTAAGGTGCCCCTTCATGTGAATAAAATTGGATTTTGTCTTCAGGCTGATACAGACGAAGGTATGAAAATGCTACTTCTAGATACAGGTTGTACTTTTAGTCTTTTGCGAGAGACTCGTTTAGAAAAACAGCTTGAGACAAAACCTTTTGGCGAGGAGCCAGCATGGCATACGAATAAGTTCAAGATCGGTTGTAAAGATTTTGGCCCCTATAGCTTTGATTTCCTTCACATGTCTGAAGTGTTGAGCGAGATAGATGGGATTTTGGGGATGGATTTTCTAAGAAAGCATGCTGTTTTTTTTGATCAAGATCACCTTGCGCTCTATATAGAAAAATGAGCGTAAAAAAACTTTTCTAGAGTGAGTGTTATTTTAGGCGCTTTTGCAGGTATTGAAGCTGCTAGAATAGAAAAGCTTGGGGCTGCTTTAATGTTTTCTATGGTGGTCACAAATCTGGTTTGTGCTTTAGATCCCAACATTTGGAATGTGAGATGGCATTCGATTTTTGGCAGCTTTGAATCCCGTCCAATAGCCGATTCTTGAGTCATGAACGGTATAACAAAAGTTTTTGGCATCTTGATCAATAACTTCATTTTTGAGAAGATCAGCTCATGAAATTTACAGGCTCATTGGTTGCTATTGCTACTCCCTTCCATCCTGATGGAAGTTTGGATAAATATTCGCTAAAGCGTTTGGTTGAGTGGCATGTTTCTGAAGGAACCGATGGGATTGTTTGCTCTGGCGCGACGGGCGAATCGGTTTGTTTGAGCGAGACGGATCGTTTGGACATTTTGGACGTTTGCTTAGAGGCTGCAGCCGGGAAAATTCCTGTGATTGCAGGGACGGGCACGCCGGATACAAGAGAGACGATTCGTTTGACAGAGCAGGCGCGGAAAGCCGGCGCTGCGGGCTGTTTGGTGATCACCCCTTTTTATAATAAACCCACGGCGAGAGGGTGTGTGCTTCATTACAAGGAAGTGGCTCAAGTTGGTCTTCCTGTTGTGGTGTATCATAACCCTGGAAGAACGCAGGTTCGTTTAACTGCAGAGACGTTGGCGGAGATTAGCGCCATTGAGGGAATTGCCGCTTTAAAAGACTCTAGCGGTGATAAAGAGCTTATTCGAGAGCTTTGCGGCCTTTCTTCTTTCCCTATTTTATCTGGAGATGATTGGATGACCTTTGAGACGCTGCAAATGGGCGGCGTTGGGGCTATTTCTGTGATCGGCAATATAGTTCCCCGCGCTTGGAAAGAGATGATTCGTTTGTCTTTGCAAAAGCGCTGGGAAGAAGCCAAATGTATTTCCGATCGCTTTCAGCATCTTTGCCAAGCTCTTTTTCAAGAGGTCAACCCTCAATGTGTAAAATATGCGCTTAGCCTGATGGGAAAATGTGGAATAACTCTTCGCTTGCCTTTGGTTCCTCCATTGGAAGAATCTCGAAAAGGAATAAAGAGGGCTTTTTTGCGCTTGGCTTTACCATTTGAAGAAGGCTCTTTCAGCTTTCGATCTCTAAGATAACTCTTTTTTTTGCCATGTTTGCTTCTTTGCAATCTTGTTTCATGAGTTGGCGTATCTGCTTGCCTTGTCCCGGAGGGAGTTCAGATTCTAAGTAAACTTTATTGATCCATTGCAACGAGCAGTCTTTGCCCTTTTGCTGTGTTTTCCAAGGAAGAGAATCGGAAGGAAGAATTTGAGCTCCAGAAAGCTTTAAAATGTGGCCGTAAGCTATCTCGATATCTTCGGTTTCTTGCTGTGATAAAATAAGGGTTTTGATGACGAGGGGAGTTAGGCTCTCTAGGGGAACTTTTACTTCGAATCGAAGTTTATATTGATCGGGATCTAAAGGGTTTTTTTCGTGAAATTCCTCCAGGCCCTCTCCTGAGTTATATAGTTTGCATAAGATAAATCCCGGGATGACCCCACCTTCGAGTTGAAGCCCCATTTCATGATCAAGAGTTCCATAACAAAGCAGTCTAGATTGATGATGATGTAATGCGTCGTAAATTACATGAGATTCTATTTCCGCCCCTTCTGAGGTGAGAAAAGAGCAGCGCAGGGCTTCTTTTAAGCTATTTGCTATGTTTTGATGCCCTTTTTTTTCAAAATAGTCTTGAAGAATTCCTAAACAATACCCATCTGGCGGGCTGATAAGATGAGAGCCGCATAAAAGATCGAAAAATAAGTTGTCCGATAAACTCTTTATGTTTGTGATCATTCTGTTGTTTTTCCATTCACCCTCATAAGAATCTCCGTTAGGATAGATTTGCCTTCCTCTTCCCTGTTTTACGTTATGGATCCACTCGCCTTCAAAATACTCCTCTTCATCGTAAACATATTTTCCTTGGCCGTGAATCAAGCCGTTCACCCATTCGCCGTCATAATACTCTTGGTCGGAGAAAAAATATTTTCCTCTGCCGTGTTTCAAGTTATTGGCCCATTCTCCTTCGTAAAATTCACTCTCAGAAAACGTGATTTTTCCTCTGCCATGTCTATGATTGCCATTCCATTCGCCCTCATAAAAAGATCCATCTCGATAGGTACGTTTTCCCATGCCGTGTCTACAATCTCTGACCCATTCCCCATCATAAAAAGTTCCGTCTGAAAACCCACATTTTCCTTTGCCTTCTCTTAAAGCATTAACCCATTGTCCTTCATAAAAAGATCCATCGAAATAAATGTATTTTCCTTTGCCGTGACAAAAGCCTTTCATCCATCCGCCCTCATAAGAAGATCCGTCGGGATATGAGCATTTTCCCCAACCGTGGGGAACCCCATCGATTGCTTCGCCTTCATAAAGGCTTCCATTATCGAAGCGGATAGATATTTTGGGTAAAAAAGGGTTTCTTTCTTGTCTGTTGGGCTCTTTTAAAATAGAAGGTTCGATTTTTGACCTTTTAGGATCTGTCTTTTCAGATTCAAGGTGTAAGGAAGAATCGTCTCGCTTACGTTTCTCTTTAAAAGGGGCGCTTGAAAATAAAGGAGGGGGTAAAGAATTTATGCTCATGCTAATTAATAAAAAAATTTGTTTCTTAATTATGTTATCAAATTAAATTAAATATTTAATTAAGCTGGCGGTTTTTTGGGTATCTTTTTGATTGCTAGGGAGTTGCGTTGAAGGGGCTGAAGAATCGGCTTATAGACGGGGTCAAAGCTTTCTTTGGGATTGGTTTTTAGATGTCTACGCTAGGAAATAACGCTTTTTTTTCTTGGTACTTGGTTAGGTAGGGCTCGATGTCGGCTTGGAGGAAATCGTGCACTTGTCTGGGCGCTAGGCCGATCATTGTTTTGAGATCGAGAAAGGTTTTTACTTCGCTTTCAGAAAGAGAAAACCTTGAGGTGATTTCTCGAATTAAAAAAGCGTGCGGATCATTTTCTTTTTTAGAAGCGATGCTTAAGCTTCGTAAGGTTTCATGCGCATCTTGGCGGCTTTCCCCTTTTTTGACCGCGTTCATGAGGATGTTTTCAAGGGCCAGCAAAGGAAGATGTTCGAGGGTATGCTGTTTGGCAAGCGCAGCATCGACATGAAGATGATCGATGATGTGGGCTAAGAGATTGAGCAGCGCATCGGCCGCTAAAAACGCTTCAGGAATACACAGTCTTCGATTTGAAGAATCATCCAAGCTGCGCTCGAGCCACTGCGTAGCTGCAGTATAGGCAGGATTTTGAGCCAGCGATATGACAAAGCGAGCTAAGCCGCAGATTCTTTCAGTGTAGATAGGATTGCGTTTATAGGGCATAGCGGAAGAGCCGACTTGTTTTTCTTCAAAAGCTTCTTGGATTTCGCCCTCATGAGCCAAAAGACGTAGATCAGTCGCCATTTTATGAGCGCTGGCTGCAAAAGATTCGAGAGAATTGAGAAGCGAAAGATCGATTTTTCGAGAATAGGTCTGTCCGGCTATAGGCAAGACGTGGGAAAAGCCAAATGCGTTCGCTATGAGCGATTCGAGCTCTTTGGCTTTTTCTTCATCGCCGTTCAGAAGGGACAGGAAAGAGGCTTGCGTTCCGGTTGCTCCTTTCACGCCTAAAAAGGGAAGAGAGTTTTCCAGCCTTTCCCAATCGAGCACATCTTGGTAAAAATCTTGCAGCCAAAGACAAAATCGTTTGCCGATCGTCGTTGGCTGCGCTGGTTGGTAGTGCGTGTAACTGAGCGTAGGATCGTTCGCATGGAGTTTGGCTAGCTTTGAGAGTTTTTGGATGAGAGAAAGGAGCTTGGCATGCAAAAGCCGCATCGCTTCTTTCATTTGGATAAGGTCTGTGTTATCTGCGACATAGCTAGATGTAGCGCCTAAGTGCAAAATGGGCTTGGCATCAGGGCATTGATCCCCAAAAGCGTGGATGTGGGCCATGACATCGTGGCGTAGCTGTTTTTCATAAATATGGACTTGATGAAAATCGATCGTCTCTACGTGCTTTTCCATTTGTTGGATTTGCTCGTCAGAGATCGGAAGCCCTAGCTGTTTTTGAGCTTTGGCCAAAGCGACCCAGAGGCGGCGAAACGTGGCTATTTTAAATTGCTGAGAAAAAAGCCTCGACATTTCTGGACTGACGTAGCGAGTCGAAAAGGGACTCGCATAGGTGTCGTAAGCTGCTTGCTGAGACAAAATTTACTGTCCTGCGCTAGAGCGTTTTTCTACAAAAGAGGCAATTTGATCCATGAGATGCTGGATTTGTTTCTTTTCTTCGACGCTTACGGTGCAAAGAGGGTTTTTGACCATGTCTCTTGCTCTTTTGAGAAGGGCGATCGCATGCGAGCTGAAATGAGGCAGTCTTTTATCATCTTCTGCTAAGGGAAATTCTTGTCGGATGAGCTGCAAAAGTTCTTGTTTGGGCTGGCCGTTGTAGCTTCTGACGAGAGCTTCTTTGCGCTCCATAGGACCAGCTCTACTAGCTAGCGTGTAAATGGCTTGCCTTGGCATCTGATCTAAGATGGTGTGCAGAGGCTGGGGCATGAGGGTGTAAAATTCGTAGTATTGTAAAAAGTTATAGGGAGTTTGCCGATTCCCATAGGTCGCAAAGAGCCAAGCGGTAAATGCGCCGTCTCGATATGTTTTTAAAATTTCTTGCGCTCGTTTGATCCTCTCTCCATGCAAAATTACGGCTTGATTGGTGATCGCTTTCACTTCCGAGGTGATCATCATTAAGTTTTTTAAATCGCTTTCTACATTGTACGCATCGCTATGGCGAAAAGTGGTTAAAATTTCTTCCAGCATCTCTTTTTCTTTTTCATTTAAAGCTGCAACGCGAAAAACACCGGAAAAGCTGGAAAGCTCTCCGTTATTCGATCGTTCCACGAGAGCCGTCATTTTGGGCTGCGGCGTTTCTTTTGCTTTAAAACGGAGGTTGAGTAAATCGTTGAATTTGGACATCATTAAAGCCTCTTTAAAAGTTCGCTGGCCAAAGCCGTGTAATCGATGGAGGCGCGGCTTTTAGGAGCCGTATCAAAGATGGGTTTTCCATAGATCGTCGCCTCAGATACTGCGATATCTCGTCTCACTTTTGTATTCAAGATTTTTTTCGGAAATGTTTGTTCGACGACTTTTAAAAAAGCTTCGTTGCTTTTTCCTCGAGGATTCCAAAAAGAGAGAGCCACGCCGATGACTTTTGTCGCGTGCCTTTCTGAAATGTTGTTGATGAAAAGAGAAAGGCGCTGCAATCCTTTGACGCTATAAAACTCAGGCGTTGCGCAAACGAGCGAATAGTTCGAAGCAATCAAGGCTGATTCTGTCAGCCAGCAAAGAGAGGGCGGCGTATCGATGAGGACGAAATCGTAGGGAAGATCAGTTAAAATCTCTTTGAGCCGTTCATGCGAATAGCGATCCGCTGCCAAAGAGCCCGAAACCTCTACCCTTTCGAGCCAAGTGTCTGCGGGAATAATATCCATGTTCGGGACGCAGGTCTTTAAAATGACTTCATGGATCGACTTTTCTCCTTGCAAGACAGTGGCCATACTATCTTGTTCATCAGGGTCAAAGCCAAGGCCCGTTGTTAAATTGGCTTGCGCATCGAAATCAATAAGGAGAACTTTTTTTTTGTGGAATTGAGCGAGCGCTGCTCCCAAATGGAGCAGCGTGGAAGTTTTTGCAGTTCCACCTTTGAAACTGCTGACGGAGATGACGATCATAAGATTTCCTTCTAAGGGGCGGTTGAAAAGGGAGACAATAAAGCGCGTTCGTCTCGTTCTTTTACAACTTTAGCAAGAAAATCAGAAATGTCAATCTCGCCATGCACGACATTGTCGCGTGTGCGGAGCGCAACAGATTTGTGCTCCACCTCTTGATCTCCGATCGTGAACATATAATTGGTTTTGAGCATTTGTGCGGTGCGCACTTTTTTCCCAACCGATTCATTCGTATCGTCAATATCGCAAATGAATCCTGCTTGTTTCATTTTGGCTGCCACTTCTTTCGCGTAAGGAACATGTCGATCCGCTACGGTCAAAATCCTTATTTGATATGGACTTAGCCATAGAGGGAATTTTCCAGCAAAGTGTTCGATCAAAATGCCAAAAAATCTCTCGATTGATCCAAAGAGCGCGCGGTGCAGCATGACAGGCCGTTTGTGCCCTGCATCTGCATCGACGAATTCCAGTTCAAATTTTTGCGGAAGGGACATGTCTAATTGCACGGTGCCGCACTGCCAAAAACGTCCAATCGCATCTCGGATATGGATGTCGATTTTCGGTCCATAAAAAGCTCCATCCCCTTCGTTGATTCGGTAGCTATGGCCCCAATCGTCGAGCGCTCCTTTGAGTCCGCTCGTTGCAATGTCCCAATCTTCATCGGAACCAATGGTTTTCGATTTTTCTGGACGGGTAGAAAGTTCCAAGCGGTAGGGAAGACCGAATGTCATGTAGATTTTATCGGCTAACTGCAAAATCTGATGAATCTCATCTTGGATTTGTTCGGGACGCATGAAAAGGTGCGCGTCGTCTTGGTGAAAGCCCCGCACTCTAAAAAGTCCATTGAGCGCGCCAGAGGCTTCAAAACGGTGCACATGGCCGATCTCTGCAATTCTGAGCGGCAATTCGCGATAACTGTGGATTGCTGTTCGGTAATACAGCATGCAGCCAGGGCAGTTCATTGGCTTAATGGCAAATTCCCTCTTTTCGATTTCAGAGAGGTACATATTTTCTTTGTAATGGTACCAATGGCCCGATGTCTCCCAAAGCTCTTTTGTCATCATCATGGGCGTTTTAATCTCTTGATACCCCGCTGCGTCCAAGCATTCGCGAAGAAACGCGATCAGCCGGTTCCAAACAATAAGGCCATGCGGATGGATAAACGGCATCCCGGGAGCCTCTTCTTTGAAGGAAAAAAGATCGAGCATAGGCCCGAGCACTTTGTGGTCTCTTTTTTTCGCCTCTTCCACCATGAATAAATAATCTTTCAGCCGTTTTTTATCGGGAAATGAAATCGCATAGATGCGAGTCAGCATCTCTTTTGTCGAGTCTCCCCTCCAGTAAGCTCCCGATGTTTTGAGCACTTTAAAAGCTTTGATCTTATTCAAAGCGGCCAAGTGGGGCCCGCGGCAAAGATCGAAAAATTCTCCTTGATGATACCCGGAAATAGATCCCTTTTCATCAAACTCCCCAATGAGCTCTTTTTTGTAGGGATTTTGGGAAAATCGTTTCAAGGCCTCGTCTTTCGAAGCAAATTCCATCCGCTCGGGCTTATGGTTTTCGTGGATGATCTTTTCCACTTCCGCTTCAATCTTTTCAAAATCCTGATCGGAAAGAGACAAATCGGCAAAGTCGTAATAAAATCCATGTTCGATAGGAGGTCCGATCGTAGGTTTTGCCGTCGGCCAAAGGCGCAAAATCGCTTGCGCCAATACGTGCGCCGACGTGTGCCAAAAGACCTCTTTCCCTTCCGCGTCATCGAAAGAGTAAAAGACCAAAGAGTCGCCCTCTTGCACCAGCGTAGAAAAATCTCTCATCGCCCCATTGATCGAGACCGCGACGGCTTGCTCTGGCGCCGTCAAATGAAGCTTTTCCGCCACATGCTTCGCTGTGCTTCCTTCGGGAATTTCAAAATCGTTTTGCTGATTCACTTTGATCTTCATTTGACGCCTCATGATAATATTGAAGACAGTTTATCAAACGAAGAAAATAAAATAAATAGCATATTGGTTTGGTTTGTTTTTAGGGGCTTCGCCCTATTTTATTTAATGATTTTTGCAAGATGAGACGTTTGCGGTACTGGATGCATTTCCATTGAGGGTTTTGTTTGGTTTTTTGTTTAAGTTGCTGAAAATCAATGTTTTGAAGTTTTGCGTAATGGGAGAGCGCTAGATAGAGATAAAAATAGACGTCTTCAAACTTAAGGTGTTGAGAAGCGAATTGTTGCGCTTGTTTTGAGATGTTTTGGGCTTTTAGGTCGTGCTCTCGGGCCCACTTGATTTTTTCAAGGAGGTCCGAAAGGTCGTTTTGGATCGGGATGTAATGGACGTAGGGTTTGAGGGCTCGATAGAACCATTGGACTTCGTCGGATTCTTGTTTTAGGCATACAGAGCTTGAAAGCAGCCTCCATTGGTAGCCTGGGTAGGTGCACATGCGGCCGTCGAGGACAGGGAGGTATTTGTAAGCCAAATGGTCTTTTTTAGATAGAGGGCCTTTTTTAAGCCCAAGGTGTTCGATGGCGGTTAGGGTGTCGGGATTGTCGAGATGGATAAATCCCGCATCAAGGCTTTCTGGGTGGTTTGCGGCCATTTGGCAGAGAAGAAAACGGGGAGTTGTTGCGTAGTGGGCGACAAATCGATCGTCTGTTGGCTCCCCCGTATCTGTGAGGCTTCCTCTCCAGACGGCTTTTTCTATTTTTTGTTCCCAAGGGATGAGCGGGTTTGTCTCGAGAACGTCGAGAGCGTCTTGATACCAGAATTTCGATAGGCAAAATTGATCTGGAATCAAAACAACGCAGTCGGATGTGATGGATTGTCTTTTGGCCTGCGCTAAAATAGGAGCCTGATCTTCTGGGTTTGGGGTGAGGTAAAAATCTGCAGGGACAAAATATTCGGGCAGGCCGTCCATGCCGCAGAGGATAAAATCGCAATCGGGAACTTTTGCGTAAAGAAGGAGCGTTTTTAAGCCTTTTTCTGTGAGTGTATCCCGATACGAAAAGGGGGCGCCCTCTGGCACGAATTTATAGAGTTTGTTATCTAAAATGCGAAACCGGGTGATTTCTGGGAGAAATCCCATGCGCTGATAGATGCTTTCAAAAGTTTTGTCCAGAGAGTTTAAGCAAATTTTTTTGGGAGTAAAACGGGCCAAATCTTCTTTTAACTGTTCGAGCATCCAATCGGCCGGAGGCTGTTTGAGCCTTTTTTGGAAAAGTTTTTTTGGGAAAAAACTCCGATGGCATTCGATATCACGCACAAGGGGAAGCGATTTGTCGATGAGGGGAATGGAGAGAGCTGCGAGCGCGCATGCAAACAAGATGAGCCAATTTTTTTTTCTTAAACGGTTCATGATCCAACTTACATATCCTGAAAATCTGCTTTGCATTATCTTCCTCGTTCAAGCATAAAGGAAAGTAGATTTTTTCTTGTAGGAACTCTCATGAAACGCTATGTAGTTTCGATTTTATGTTTTTCATCTTCTTTATTCGCTTCTCCTGTGGGCAATGCTGCGGCGCCGGAACTTATCGAACAAGGATTTTTTATTCCCGATGATTGGTGGGGCAATGTCCGCTTGGGCTATGAGGGCGATTTTGTGAGCGATGGAAAAATGCAGCAATACGGGCTGGGCTATGGCAAAGTGGATAGTTATGAGCAGCAAACCAATAGCGGAGCTTTGACTTTGAACATTATGGATAGAGTCGATCTTTTTTCCGTTCTTGGCTCGTCTCGCAGCAATGCAGACTGGCGCTTTGTCGATGCCCATAATGGCGTTCATCGGATTGAAATGGAAACAAATTACGGGTTTCTTTGGGGAGCTGGGATCAGAGGGATTTTGTACGAAGAGGAAAATATTTGTCTGACCCTGGGAGGACGTTTTGAGCGGTCTTCTTTCGATCTGAGCTGGCTTACTTCCGACGGAATTCCTAAATCGGTGGCTTCTGGCCATGTCGATTGGAGTCAGTGGCAGATTGATTTGGATTTTTCCTATACGATCGATATTTTTGCCCCTTACATTGGCGTCAAATATTCCCATGCAAGATCAGAGCTGCATAGTTTTTCATGCCCAATTTCAGAAAAAGGGACGTCGAACCAATTCAAAAATCGGCTTCCCGTAGGCATCTTTCTCGGCTGCGGGCTCTCTTCCGGTAAATATTTTATGCTGAATCTAGAAGGGCGTCTGATTGATGAAGAAGCAGTTACTGTTTCTGGCGATATTCGATTCTAACTTTCTGCTTTCTATAAATTTAAAAATGACCTACACTGATTTGTTTTTATAGATCAAACAATAATGTATAGGTTATTCATGGGCTTTAGAATTAGAAATCTTCTCCTATCGGCCGGACTGCTTTTGAGCTCGCCTTTGCTGGCTCAGTCGGGAGCTGCAAGCCATAATCCAGATCGCAATGATATGGAAGCTTTGCGTCGATGGCTGCAAGACAAGCGGATGGTTTCCGTCAAGGAACTGGGAGGAGATCTCTCGCTCAGCTGCGAAGTGCGGACAGAATTCCAAGATACGAGCGAAATTTACAACGGCAAGGAGCTGCGAAGCAATATTGATGGAAAGCCTCCCCGCGCATGGGACGTCGAGGTGAACATCATGATCGACTACCGTACTGACTTTACTTGGTCGAACATCAAGTTGGAATTCGACAATGACATGGGCACTTTCAATGGAACGGATAATAAGGTTAGATTGGAAAGGGCCTATATTGGCGGTCGACTGATTTCTTCCGATACGCTGACATTGGATGCGGAATTAGGGCGCCGCAATTTGAGCGTTTATGATTCGAAATTGCAATTTGGGTCCCGCTTTGATGGCCTTTTGCTTCGTTTGAGCCAGGCTTTTGAAAATGTCGGCGATTTTTATTTTACCCCAGGGGTGATCGTTGTAAATGATAAATTCGATCACTATGCTTACGTTGCTGAATTGGGAGCTTTGCAAATTGCCAATACGGGCTTTTATTTAAAATATTCGACGATTTACTGGTATAAGAATACAAGTCATTTGCTTCCCAACCGATATCGTTACTGCGTTGCCCAATTGCTTCCTTATTATCAGTTTTATCCGGAATGGTTTAATAAGCGTTTGATTAAAATTTACGGAGCAGGTTTGTGTAACATGATGGCCCAGAGGCTTCGTTTGCCTCAAGCCGACCCTGCAGATCCCTCTAAAGTGTTGTTAGTGGATGGAAAGCCGGTTTGGAAATACTACTCGCGTCAAAATTTAGGTTGGTATGTTGGCGTGGCGATGGGAACGGTCAAGAAAGCAGGAGACTGGGCTTTAGAAGCGACATTCCAGTGGCTTCAAGCGCAAGCTGTGCCAAATTGGGATGCGGCGGGCATTGGCCGCGGTAATTCAGGCCGAGCAGGGCTTTTTCTCCTCAATGAAGATAAGCCTGCCTCGCTTGATAACTTGACAACTGTGAATAATGCGGTTGGCAATGGAAATTATTATGGGTTTGAAGCAGACGCCCTTTATGCTTTTACCAGCAACTTGACCATGGAACAAAACATCAAGCTATCTTGGACATTGGATAAGGACATCGGTCCTAGCATCAATTACCGCCAGTGGGAAATTGAATTTATCTATGCTTTCTAATGTCTTTAGAGAAAGTCATGGTGATTTTCTTTAAGTAGTAGCGAAAGACAAAGCGCATGGGAATCTTTTCTTTCTTCCCATGCACAAAGATCAACTGATAGCCCAGCCTGCTAAAAATACTTCGATACGTTTCTACAATCTCTTCATTCACTTTCTCTCCATGAAAAAATAGGCAGATCGAGGCCTTTTCTTCCTGCAATTTCTTTGCTTTTTCAAAAATCTTTTGCAGCGATGTCCGGCTCTCTGGCAGAGGAGGGACGACCCAAATTGAATCGACAAGCCCGTCTACCCAAGGAAATTGCTGAAAAGGATGGGTTGGAACAATGAGGGTTAATTTGGGAAAATGGGCAAAAAGGAGGATTGCATCTAACCAGGATCTGCTATGAAACACGACCAGCTGGTCTGATGAGGGCAAGGGAGAGGAGAGGGTAAGGGTTCTGAAGGGTTTTAAGATCTTTTGCGAGAAAAAGGGGAAGAAAAGGGCAGAAAGGCGCCCTACCGTGATGATATTGACGACAAAGGTAATCACGCTGATAAACGCAAATCCGCTGGCTGCTGTGAGGTGGAGTTTTTCGCTGATAAAATAGAGAAAAAAGGAAGCTGTGAGCACCCCGACAAAACTGAGAAAATTGGCGGCTGCAATGATTTGTCCTCGCTTTTCATCGGGGCTGTTGATTTGAATGAAAGAATCGAAGGGAACCAGGTAAATGCCCCCAAAAATTCCTAAAAGGGCTAACGTGATGAGGGTCACGGTCAAAGACCAAGAGAAGAGAAAGAGCATGAGGAAAATAAAAGAAATGAAAAAACCGGTCAAACAAGAAAGTCCCAGCTCTACCCGATCTTTCGATAATTTCCCCGCCAAAAGAGCTCCAATGGCAATCCCAACTGCAGTAGGTAAAAATAAATACCCCCCTCCCACTTCGCTTAAATGAAGCGACTGCATGGCGAAAGGGATGATATTTAATTGGGTAAACGCCCCTATAAAAAGAAAATAGGCCGAGCCAAAAATCGTTGGGATTAGGTGCGGCACACTCCAGCTTAATTTGAGGTTTTGGTAAATCTCGTAGAAAAAAAAGGGATTAATCTTCTTTGTTGAGTTTTGAGGCTCTGTTTTTTTAATTCCTAAACTCGTACACAATCCTAAAATCGCCACTAGCACGCAAAAAGAGGCTTCAAGCACAAAGTTTTTATTGGTGATATCTGTAATAAAGGAAGCCAGAAAAGTTCCGAGAATAATGGCCAAATAAGTAAACGAGGTCAAAGAGCCGTTGGCTTTTGAAACCATTTTCGATTCGACCAATTCGGGAATAATCCCATATTTCGAAGGGCCGAAAATTGCGCTTTGCGTAGCCATAAAAAAAAGGGCCGTATACGATCCGATGGCCGACTCGAAATAGACCGCCAATAGTCCGAAAAGCATAATCAGCACTTCTAAAATTTTCGTATAGACGGTGATCGTTCTTTTGCTAATCCGATCCGCCAAGACCCCTGCCCCCGAAGAAAAAAGGAGGAAAGGGACCACAAATACGCCGCCTGCTATCGAAAGGATAGTGCCCGCAGACGCAGGTCCTTCCACGTTGATCAAAAGATAAATGACTAAGAGTTTAAAGATGTTGTCATTCAATGCGCCTAAAAATTGAGTCGCATTCAGAAGGACAAAAGAGCGATAATCTGTTCGAGAGAGCCAACTCATGCAGGGATTTTTTCTTTTCAGTCTTCAGGTTAGCTGCAACCCCCGCCTCTTGGCAATAGGAAAAATTGAATAAGAATGTGAATTTGTCAATCTGTATGGGGCTCTGCCCCATGCCCCGCCAAAGGACTGCGTCCTTTGGAATCCTTTTTTATTGCTGTACAATCATTTCCCTTACCAGGAAAATAATCCAAGAAACTTAAGGTTTCCAAAGGACGCAGTCCTTTGGTGGGGTTTGGGGCGAAGCCCCATACAGACTGTTGGAGTAAAAATATGACGCCATCTTCTTCATTGGTATTAGGAAATCGCTTGGATGCGCTTGCGGGCGTGCTGGCTAGAATGCTGGAGGAAGAGGAGGGGGATCCTTTTGCGGGGCGGGTGATTTTAACAGCGAGCGCGGAGATGAAGGGGTGGCTTTTGTTGAAGCTGGCTCATTTTTCTTCGAAGAAGGCAGTTGCAGGGCTGAAGATTTTTTCTTGGCAAGAGGGGGTGAGGTATTTGCTCAATCAGCCGGGCAAGGAATTGTCTTATGTAGAACTTTATTTGCTGGTCTATGAGGCCTTGCTAGCGAGCGAAGAGGAGGAGATTAAGGCGTATGGGAAGGAAGCGAAACTGTCTGACCTGGCGCAGCAGATAGCCGATCTATTTGCGATGTATGGATATTATGGAGGGGAGTTTTGCTTTGCTGCGGCGGATGATTGGCAAAGCCGCCTTTGGAAACGATTGTTTGTAGAGGGACCTTGGAGGGCTCCAGTGCAGCTCTTGGCAGAGCCGATGCGGGTGAGGGAAAAAGTGTATTGTTTTGGCTGCGACGCTCTGGCCCCGATCGTTTGGAAGGCCCTTTTGGGGCTGAGGGATCTGAGTATTTTTCATTTTTCCCCTTGCGCGTCTTATTGGACCGATCTTTGCAGCGATAGACAGCGCCGAGCGATGAGTAGATCAGGCGAGAAACGAGGAGTTTCGGGAGAGGAGCTGGAGCAGTTTCAAGAGTATACGCTGGATTCGCATCCTTTGCTCGCTAATTGGGGTAAGGCGGGAAGAGAGGCGCTCGAGATTTTTGAAGAATATGAGATGGATGTAGAAGAAGTTTATGATCCTTTGGAGGGGAAAGAGAGCGCGCTAAGAGTTTTGCAGCAAGATCTTTTATGGAATCAGCGCTCCCAGATTTTTCCAGATGAGTCGGTAAAAATCAACAAAACCGGGGCTTCTCGATTGAGAGAAGTGCAAGTGCTCTATGATGAGATGCTCCGGGCGCATCAAAAG
Organism: bacterium; assembly: GCA_021780355.1. Lineage (GTDB taxonomy): Bacteria > Chlamydiota > Chlamydiia > Chlamydiales > SM23-39 > SZAS-17. Next base: position 23,935 of record JAJXYX010000061.1, read on the forward strand.
GGAATTAGTTTTTCCGAAATGCTCGTCTTGGCTCCCAATATCAATCTTTATGCCCCTTTTATCGAGCTTGTTTTCTCCGATAGCAAAAGACCGATCCCTTATCGGATGTCCGGGGTGGATCAGCATCAGCTCAGCTGGCAAGGGTTTAAACAACTGCTTCGCCTTTCCCAATCGAGGTGGGATGCAGAGTCTTTGCTTGTGTTATTGGAAAACGGAGCTTTTCGAGAGAAAAGGGGATGGGATTTAGAAAGACTCGATCAAATTAGGAGCTGGATTGTCGATCTTCGGATTCATTGGGGGCAAAATGGAGAGAAAAAAGAACGGTCTTTATCCGAGTGGCTAGGTCGAAGCGTGCCGGCTGTTTCTCGGAGGACGTGGGTAGAGGGCGCCGATCGATTAGTGAACTCTTTGATCTATTTATTTCCGGAAGATCAAAAAGAGCTGCCGACGGCGGCTCCCTTGAGCGGGATGAGTTTAGCTGATGCAGATGAAGTAGAAGAGCTATTCGAGCTTGTATTTCAGCTGGAAAAAGATTTGTCTCTTTTAGCCGATGGCTCTCTTCAGAGTCCCGCCGAGTGGGCCGAGTATTTTAGCTCTCTTTTTACGGCGTATTTTCCCGAGCAAGAGCTGGGCGTTTTGGAAGAAGTGATTTATGCTTTGAGGAAGGCTGAGCTAAAAACGAAGGGGAAAATTCCTTTTTCAGTGATTTCTTATTTATTTACCCGAACGCAGAGCGTTTCGATCCATTCATCTTGTTTGCATGCAGCTCAGATGGCCTCTTTTGAGCCGGGATCCATTGTTCCTTGCCGCGCACTATTTTTATTGGGTCAAGATGAAGAGAGTTTTCCAAGACGCTCTTTTTCCTCGTCTCTCGATCGATGCAAAGGATTGAAAGGAGCTCCTCCCCTTCGTTCCGATATGGACCGCTACCTCTTTTTGCAAGCGGTTTGCTCAGCTCAGGATTGTGTAGTCATCAGCTATGGCCATATTTCCGCGGAAGATGGAAAAGAACTTGGCCCCTCGATTGTTTTGAGGGAGTGGCTAAGCTTTGCTAAAGAGACGCCTGTTACCTCTCATCCTAGTTTTCCTTGGCATAGGCGCTGCTTTGAAGAAAAAGCCTGCCAAACTCTGTCGCTTCGGGACTATCGAGCAGGGCTTATTTTTCATGCAGACAAAGAGCCTTTGCAGTTCTTCCCTCCTTTTGCAGTTCCTAGGGCGTCCGTTTTGCAAGAATCAGCAGTCTTTTTAAAACATCTCAAAAAGGTGTTTTCCCATCCTTGGAAATTTTATTTGCAAAACACGCTTCGACTCTGGCTGGAAGAGCCGGAGAAAAAGGATTGGGCCGATTTTGAACTCGATTGGATTCAAAGATCTAAAGTATTGAAACAAGGATTAAGCCAAGATCTCTCCTCTGTTATTGAAATGCGCGAGAAGAAACAGCAGTTCCCAATCGGGCTTTTTGGCCAAGCGGCGCGTAAAAACGTGACAAAGGCTTTTGAGGAATGGAGAGAGCATTTTCAGGAGTGGAACATTTTGCCAGAGGAGTTGAACACTCTTTCTTTTCGAGATATTCCTCACGGCCCGTTTGCGTTTGCTCCTTTAGAGGTTCCTTTTTCTTCTTTTTCTCTCCGATTGGTTGGCGATGTCCCTTTTTGTTCTTTGAGAGGGCCGATCCATTTTGGAGAGGATTCTTTCCCTGCGATGCTCAAAAACTGGCCTGAATATCTGGCGGCCCTTTGCGCTTTGCGCTCGCAAGAAATTTTTTGTCTTCGGAGCGGAAAAATCAAAGTAGTGCCGTCGCCTTTAGACGAATTGAAAAAGTGTTTAGAGATCTATGATTTAGCTCTTCAAGCTCCTCTGCCCTTGGCGCCTCAATGGACAGATGCCTTAATTCGCAAACAAGATGCGGAAGAATTGGAGAAAAAATTTGAGGCGAAACGGGCTGTCATGGAAGATCCTGTCTATGATTGGGTGTTTTCAAGAATCCAAAAACCTTCTGCCGAGGCTCTCGTGGCTGACTGGGGAGCGCTTTTACAAGAAAAACTGGGCGCTTTGATCGAACTTTATCCTTTGGGGAAACATTATGCGAAGGTTTGATTGTTTAAGTCCTGAATATTCTCTTCAAGGCCCTCATTTGTTAGAAGCTTCTGCAGGGACGGGAAAAACGTTTGCAGTCGAGCAAATTTTTGTAAGACTTCTTTTAGAAGCTTCTTTGCAAGTTGAGCAAATTTTGCTCATCACATTTACACGCGCAGCGACGCGAGAGTTGAAAGAGCGGGTGCGCTCGAACGTGGAAACAGTTTTGGCTCAGTTAGAGAGTGGAATCATTGAATGGCCGTATCTCGAGCCTTTTCGGGACCAAAAAAAGGCTGAGCAAACCCTTCGAGACGCTTTGGCCCTTTTTGATCGAAGTCAAATTTTTACGATTCATGGGTTTTGCCATCGAATGCTGAAAGAATTTGCCTTTGAAGCAAAATTTTGCGCTCCGCAGGCCCTTTCAGATGAACCGCGCATGCAGATCCCTAAAAAAATTCAAGAAGGGGTGATCGATTTTCTCGCCTCTTTGTCATCGGATATACTTTGCGTAGAACAGCTGGAGATTTTGCTAAAAAAATATCAGCAAACAGAAGGTTTGGTCAGGGCTTTAATCCGTGTATCGATGAAAGAGTTTAAGCCGGGATGGTCATTTGCTTCGCTTTATGAACAATACGCTGGACTCTTGAAAAGTTGGAACGTCTCTTTAGATCAGGTTCTCGAGGATTTTCGCTCGATCTCTAGTCACCACAAAGCTGCCGTGAAAGGGCAGTTTGAAGAGCAGATCAAAGCGCTATGGAACCCTCCGACCCCAGAGGCTTTTGCTTTTTTGCTTTCAGAAAAAGGGTCTTTATTCGAATTTCTTTCTCCATCGAATCGCAAAGTAAAATATGCGCCGCCTTCGATCGTTTCCGAGTCTTTTTTTGCTTGGGGCTCAGCGCATGTTTATCCGTTATTGCAAAAGGCGTCAGATCCTAAGTTGCTTTTTGCTGCCTTGGCCCACCAGTGGACGCTTTGCGCCAAAAGGCTCATGAGCCAAGAAGAGCTATTCGATCCCGATACCATTCTCCAGACCATGCATAAACACATAGAGAGCCCCTCTTTTCTGAGGCTTGTGCAAAATAAATATGCCGCAGCGATCATTGATGAATTTCAAGATACCGATAAGCTTCAGTGGGATATTTTTAGAGAGTTGTTTTTAGGCCCCGGCCATATGGCGCAATCGGTGTTTTTAGTGGGAGATCCAAAGCAATCGATCTACCGGTTTCGCAAAGCGGACGTTTATACGTACTTAGAGGCAAAAGAGTTTATAGAACCTTCCTGCCGCTATTTTCTCGATACGAATTTCCGCTCTTCCCCTCGGCTGATCAAAGCTCTCAATACTTTATTTCAACGAGACTGGCTCTCTTTGCCAAAACTCGGTTCTTTTCTTTCCTATCAACCTGTTTCAGCTGGACGCAAAGAGGGTAAACCGTTTGGGGATCAAAAGGGAGCTTTGCACTTTTTTATTTCAGAGCCTTCTCTTTCTTCTCGGAAAAGTTCTTTTGAATCTCTTGTCGAATCTGTCTTTCTCCCCTTTCTTGCAAGCGAGATCATGCATCTTCGAAGCGAAGTGGAATCTTTAAGTAGTTTTGCCATTTTGGTTAAAGATCGCTACCAAGCCGCTCAAGCAGTCCGCTATTTATGCGCGCGAGGTTTGGCAGCGATGACCAAAAGTCATTTGCCCTTGGGGGAAACGTTTGCGTTTGAGGCTTTATCTGAACTTTTACAAGCCCTGATCGATCCGAAGGATCGAAGCAAAGCCAAACTTGTTTTGGCGGGCCCTTTGGCGCGTCTTCGGGCTGAAGAGATGCCGAGCGAAACGCCCCTTATTTTTTTTGAATTAAAAGCGATCTTGGAAGAAAAGGGGTTAGCTTCTTTCTTTCAAATGCTTTTTTCTTCTCGGCTGCACCAGCTTTCTGTTCTAGAGGCTATAGCGAAAGAAGATGCTGATTTTTATCGCGATTTTTTTCATGCCGTCGAGCTTCTTTTGCAGTGGGAGCGTGTAGAGGGATTTTCTTTGGAAGGGCTTTATAGAACGCTTCATAAAATCCGCACCCTGGAGACAGAAGAAGACGAGAGAGTGCGCCGGAGGATGGCGAGCGATGATGAAGCGATTCAAGTCATGACGATGCATGTGAGCAAAGGCCTTGAATTCGATGTCGTCTTTGCCCTGGGAGTCGCCGCACAGACGCCAAAACCAGATGAAGAACTTGAAGAGTTTGAAGCAGAGAAGCTGAGGCAGCTTTATGTAGCCATGACGAGAGCCAAAAGACGTTTATATGTTCCTGTGTGCGGATTGGATAGCGAAAGCAGCTCTGAGGGGGCAGCCTCTCCGATGGAATTATTTTTACATAAAGTAAGGCAAGGGAAACCTTTGCACGCAGCATTGGAAGAGATGAAACAGCAAGCGAGCATCACATGGGAAGTTCTTCAAGAAAAGCCGATTGAGCCCATCCTAAAACATCTCCCCGCCTTCTTGCTTCCCAGTCCCCCCTCTTGCCGTTATCAAGTGGACTTTTCTTATCTTCATTCATTTACTTCTTTGGCAAGATCTTTGACTGCCCCTCCTTTAGCTCCCCTTGCTACAGAAGAATTGACTATCCATACACTGCCTCGAGGCGCTGAAGTTGGCGCGCTCTTGCATGAACTGCTTGAAGATATTTTTTCTGCTTCTTATCCTGTGTGGCGCGATGAAAAACAAAGAGAATGCATCATTGCCAATAAGCTAAAAGATTCTAAATTTGCCTCTTGGACAGCCGTCATTCAAGAGATGCTTGGACAAGTGGTTTCTTTGCCGTTTTTAGCAGATTTAGAACCTCAAGATGTGCGCACCGAAGTAGAATTTATGTTTGAAAAACCTCCTCACTTTATTAAAGGGTTTGTCGATCTACTCTTTCGAAAAGGAAATCAACTTTATTTTCTCGATTGGAAGAGCAACTGGCTTGGAGATCATGATGAGGCCTATGGGTATGCAGCGCTGGAGCAAAGTATGAAAGAGCACGATTACGAACTGCAAGCAGCGCTATATAGAGAAGCTCTTCAAAGAGCGTTTCCCAGCTTAGAGTTCGTGGGGGCTTATTACCTTTTTTTAAGGGGGATTGCTTCTACAACTCAGGGAATTTTCTTTTTTGAGCCTCGGAGGAATTATGACATCTTGGCTTAATGAACGTTTTGCTTCGCTCATGAAAAAGCAGTTTGCCTGCCAAGATGGGTCGTTTTTTGTTGAGCTCATGCAATCTGCTCGAGAGGGACATTTGTGCTTGGAGAAAAAAGAAGCTCCCTTGGATTTGCCTGAAAATTCCGATGAGAATGCCTTTCCTCTTGAGCCTGTTGTGCGCAGAGGCGATCGGTATTATCTACAAAGAAATTGGGTTTACGAAACGCATATTTGCCGCGAGCTTGCTCGTCTGCATCAACCTTTGGCCTCGAAGAGCGCCTCTTTCGATTCCGCCTCGCTTCTTCCCGCCCAAGTTCGAGCCGTTGAGCACGCCATGACGCATCAGCTAACGGTTATTTCTGGCGGCCCTGGAACGGGCAAAACATATACGGCCGGCCACATGATTCGAGCTTTAGTCGCTGCGTCCGATGTAAAGCGGCTTTACAAAGTCTGTTTAACAGCTCCTACTGGAAAAGCGGCCCAGCATTTGCAAAGTTCTTTTCTCTCTTCAGACTTGCCAGTGCAGATCCAAGCAGACACCCTGCATCGAGTGTTAGGATTGACGCCAGGGCGATCTAAGTTGTTTTCTCCCTCGATGATCGATGCAGATGTGATTGTCGTTGATGAGGCTTCGATGATCGATGTAGACCTCTGGGCGCATCTGCTCGAGGCGGTCTCTTCTCAGACAAGATTGATTGTGATGGGAGATCCGGATCAGCTTCCCCCTGTTGAAGCGGGGAGTTTATTTGCCGATCTTGCGGATCTTTATGGCGTGCATCTCGATCAATGCATGAGGACGGACAGAAAAGAACTATTAGAGCTAAGCCTGGCTATTCAGAAAGGAAGCGTAGAAGAAGTTCTTCAAAGATTGGAATCGGGCCTGGGCTTGTTTTCTCCTCTAGATATAAAAGCTTTGTATGAAAAATTTTCTCCTCCCCTTTTTGACCAAGAGCCTGACCCGCAAGTTTGTTTAGATTTTTTTCAAAGATCTAAAATCTTAGGAGCTCTTCGACAAGGCCCTTTGGGGATTGACCGGTTAAATGAATTTTTTCTCCAAAGTTACCAAAAAACGTTTTGCAAAGGTTTTTTTTGGGCTGCCCCTATCTTAATCTCTTCGAACGATCCTCGACTAGGGCTGTATAATGGAAGCTCGGGCGTGCTGATCGGGCCTTGCCAAACTGTCTTTAATCCAAGAGAGGCGACAGCTTATTTTCCAGATCCCCTTTCCAATCAGCTCCGCTCTTTTTCCCCTGGCTCACTGCCCCACTATGAATGGGGGTTTTGTCTTTCTGTCCACAAGAGTCAAGGGAGCGAATTTGAAAAAGTGTTTGCTCTCTTTCCCGAAGGGAGCGAGCATTTTGGCCGTGAAGCTCTTTACACAGCGGCGACTCGAGCTAAAAAAAGCTTAACTTTAGCCGCCTCGCCGCGGGTGCTTAGCGAAATACTGCGCCAGCGCTGCCGGAAGCGATCAGCCATTTTAGAGAGAATGAAAACCTTGTGATTTCGATTCGGTATAGCGAGATTTGCTGTTTAATCGCCATAGAAGTCCTTGAGATTCGTTGTCCATTTTAGCGATGACACGCGCTTTTCTTGAGGACTTTTTTGAAGATCTTCTTCGAGCTTATTTTGAACGGATAGGCTATTTGTTAGCTTCTGATCGAGTTCGAGGAATTCTTTTTTGTATTCGTTCAATTTGTTTTCATATGCATCTAATTGGTCATCAGACAATTGAGCTACATTACTATGAAGCTCGTGTGCCAGGATCTTTTTTATGGGTACAACTAAATCGCGAATTTTTTCGTTTTGGCTCTCAGGTGTTTCCCTTAATTTAATGTTTAAGCGCTTAAGAAGCTCTCGATATTCATGTCGCAGCGATGGCTGGCGTTCTTTTTCAGGAAATTTTTGAGGTCCCCCTAAGAAGTCCTCGATATTCGTTGTCCAACTTAGCATTTGTTTACGTTCTTCTTCAGGACGTTTTTGAGGTTCTTCTAAGAAGGGCTCGATATTCGTTGTTCCACTCAGCGATGCCTGGCGTTCTTCAGGTGTTTCTTCGAGCTTTTGGGGAGCGCGTTCGATCGCCTTATCTTTTTGCTTGAAAGATCTGGAAAGCGTTAAAACTTGGGTGATTATATTTTCTGGATAGAGTTTGGGGAGTTGTTGTGCTGTTGAGACGGCTAAAGTGAGGAGTGTAGTTCTTTTCCCGAGTTCAAAAGCTCCTTTTGCTGCATAATTGAAGGCCATTTCTCTATATGTCAATTGGGCGGCTTTAGCTGCGCCTCCAAACATTATCGCATGTAAACCTGAACTAACTATAGAGCTTGCGTACATAGAACCGGATATTGTAAACATGGCTGCGGTGGTAACGGCGGATATATTAAAGAGAAAACGGCCTGCTTTTGGAACAGAATAGCTGATTTGTTTTGTCGAGGGAGCTTCTATTTTTTTGCTTGTTGTCAGAGTTGATCCTACAAAAGATAAATAGCCTATTACTGTCAGCCCTGAAAAACTTAGCGGGTTTATAGAGTCTGTTAATAGCATGAATAACTTTTCCGTAGGTTCGATGATGCTGCTAACTTCTGGAGCCAGATAAGAGATGGGCTTGCTCAACATGTTTGTTTTAGCAAGGATCCTTAATGCGAGCACGGAGAGCGCAGAAACGCTTCCGATGGACAAAAATTTTTCCAATCTGCCGTAAAGGGCATTTCCGCTGTTTTTAACAAATTCTATTGAGTCTGCGGCTGCATCGCCGAAGTTATACATTTCTTCGGCTAAATATTGGCCAGCCGAGTCTGTAAGCGTTTTGGGGAGCTCTTTTAAGGTTTTTAGCTTGAATCGATAGAGATAGTCGCGCAAGGCAGTTTTAAAATCTTTTTTTTCTAAAAGTTTAAGCGCATTTTCATCGGACAGTTTTGGGAGCTTGATAGAAAGAGGCTTTTTATTTTTTTTAGAAAAACAAGTGAATTTTTCTTGGAGCGCTAATATTTCGGCAGCGATTTCATGTCGTTTTTTTTGATAGTTAACAATTGTTTTTTCTTGGCTGGGCAGTTTTTCTCGATTTGCTTTGACAAGCAAATTAATCTGTTTGCCAATCAGCAAGAGATCTTTAAATAGACCCTGCGCTTTTTCCCATTGACCCCATCGAAGCAGGCGCTCTGGCTTTTCGAATATTCTATCGAGCTCTTGCAAGAGGTGTTGTTGGGTTTCCTCAAGCTGAGATAAAGTAATTTCTGGTAATTTGGCTGCAACAAGAGCAGCTTCAAGTGAAATATAACCTTTAGATACGGCATCGGTCTTTATTGCCGCTGTTGCCGCTGTTACAGTTTCAGGGGTGAGTGGGGTGATTGCTGCTACATTTTGTGGAAAAGCCCAGGAAAAAAGGGAAGAGAATATATGACTAGTATTCACACTGAATCCTTACTTTTTAGGTTATGTTCGGGGATATAATAACGAATAAGTAAGGATTTAAGCAATCTGAAGATTGTTTTTAACAGATGTGTTAATCACGCCTTTAAAAGAAAATTTTTGATCTTATTCCGTTTGTGACTGAATAATCGGTTATTGAACCCGTCCAATAGCCGATTCTTGAGTCACGAACCGTATAAAACTAAGAACCCAAGCGGGCGGTTAGGCGGGCTTTTGTTCGAGCGGCTTTATTGGACTTGTAAACGCCTTTTTTGACGCCTCGGTCCATTAAGCTGTAGATTTCGTTCAATTTTGTTTTTACACTTTCTGTCGATTCTTTTTGTGAAAGTGAAGATTCAAAGGCTCTGACAGCAGTGAGTACGCTGGAGCGGTAAGAGCGGTTGCGTAAACGGTTCTTTTCACTTTGAATATTCCGTTTTTGAGCGGAAGGTCTTTTGGTTTTAGGGGCTTTAGCTTTCTCTGCTGCCATAAATCCTCTATAAAAAGGTTGGATTGCGAATGTTAAATGCCATCACTATAATCGGAAAGAAGAAATTCGTAAAGATTTAAGAATTCATTTTGCATAGAAGTCGTTCCATGAGCTGGCAAAAAAGGTTGAAAAGCCAAGAAGGCAGTTTGTTTTTTGGGGGTTTTGCGATGAGAGGCAGATTGTTTTCTAAAAATATCCAATTTTGCATGCTGGCGGCGAGAGGAAGGAAAGTTTGGCTCAATAGCGCCTTATGAATGAGGTCGCCTTCAAAAAATAGGGGCCAAGCCTCTTTGCGGCTGGTAATTTGGCGGGGCAGCGGGATTTCGGGCAAAGAGGATGGCATGTGTCTTGGATGGGTTAAATGAATGGTTGCTCGGGGGCTTTTTTTGAGACGGCGACTTTCTTGAATGAGTTCGAATTGATCATAAAACAAGGAAAGAGCGTTTCTTCGATATTGAATGTAGTAGCAAATGTTTTCTCGAAGAAAGATTTCTGAGGCCCTTACGTGCTTTCGGTTGAAAAGGCGATCGTCAAGTAGCCAAACGACTCGGTAGCCGAGAGAAGCGTAATCCCTTATCCTGTCTTCGCACTCTTTTTTTGTCATCAAAGAGCACTGAATTTCAAAAATGAGTTTGTGCCGATCCCAGCAGGCATCGGCGAGCCTTCCTATAGGAAGAAAGGGGCGCTCCAGCGAAACTTCTCCTTTGGCAAATAAACTTTGAATTTGCATTTGCAAAAGAAGGTGGTCTTCGCTTTTACTATAAAGACGGCAGCTTGGCGTTGTTTTGATATGATAAAAATGGCGGCGCCTTTTCCCCTGTCTGACCTGCAAGGGGTTTTTACACTCTATGCAACGATAATTTCCTCGATTTGGCGCTTCATGAGCGGAGATCAATTTTTCAAAATTGAGCGCATAAAGTGCCATGAAGGTTGCATTTAATTGTAAAGACTATATGATATTGACAGAAAGGGGTACCCTATCTGGAATATTTTCGATTGTAACAGACTAAGGCATACTACAAAAGTTTTTTCCTTTCCATCCCGAATTTAGGAGACCATGAGCGGCGCGACATCATTCACTACAAATCCTCAGCACCAGCAAAAAATTGAAGAACTGGTGACGATTGCTAAAGAGCAAGGCTTTCTTACTTACGAAGAGATTAATGAAATTCTGCCCATGAGCTTTGATTCCCCTGAGCAGATCGACCAGGTGTTGATCTATTTAAGTGGAATGGACATTCAAATTCTCAATCAAGCGGAAGTTGAAAGGCAAAAAGAGCGCAAAAAAGAGGCGAAAGAGCTGGAGGGAATTCCCAAGAGAAGCGAAGGAACGTCCGACGATCCTGTCCGCATGTATCTAAAAGAGATGGGATCTGTTCCCCTCTTGACTCGAGAGGAAGAGGTTGAAATTTCCAAGCGTATTGAAAAAGCGCAGATCCAGATTGAAAAAATTATTTTGAGATTTCGCTACTCCATTCGGGAAGCAATTTCGATTGCTTATTACTTAATTTCCGGTAAAGACCGTTTTGACAAGCTGATTTCGGAAAAAGAGGTCTCTGATAAAGCTCATTTCATGAACCTTCTCCCTAAATTATCTGAGCTCATGAAGCAAGAAGATCTTCTTTTAGAGGTCTTGCTCACTCAAATTCGAGATCCTCAGCTAAAAAGAGAAGATCGAGCGCGGCTTATCGAAGATACGGAAAAATGCCGCATTCGAGCTCAGGCCTATTTGAGAAGGTTTTGCTGCAGGCACAATATTATTGAAGATTTTGGCGAAGTGATCCTTTCTGCTTACGATCGATTTTTGCAGCTGGAAAAAGATATTCAAGAATTAACTCCTCGCGCGGAAAAAAATAAATTTGCTGCAGCGAAATTGGCGGCCGCCAAGAGAAAATTATATAAAAGAGAGTTGGCTGCCGGTAGATCTTTGGACGAGTTTAAAAAAGACGTTCGAATGCTTCAGAGATGGATGGATAAGAGTCAGGAAGCGAAGAGGGAAATGGTTGAATCCAACCTTCGCTTGGTGATTTCGATCGCTAAAAAATATACGAACCGGGGTCTTTCTTTCTTGGATTTGATTCAAGAAGGAAACATGGGCCTAATGAAGGCCGTTGAAAAATTTGAATATCGACGCGGTTATAAATTTTCTACTTACGCAACTTGGTGGATTCGACAAGCGGTGACCCGTGCGATTGCAGACCAGGCGCGGACAATTCGTATTCCTGTGCACATGATTGAAACGATCAATAAGGTGCTTAGAGGCGCGAAAAAATTGATGATGGAAACGGGTAGAGAGCCGACTCCCGAAGAGCTTGCTGCAGAATTGGGACTCACTTCCGAGCGTGTTCGAGAGATTTATAAAATAGCTCAGCATCCGATTTCGCTTCAGGCTGAAGTGGGCGATGGCGGCGAGAGCCAATTTGGCGACTTTTTAGAAGATACAGCCATTGAATCGCCGGCCGAAGCGACGGGCTATGCGATTTTGAAAGACAAGATGAACGAGGTGCTTTCTACTCTAACAGACAGAGAAAGAACGGTGCTTATTGAACGTTTTGGTCTGTTGGATGGGAAGCCGAAAACTCTTGAGGAGGTAGGTGTTCGTTTTAAAGTGACCCGCGAGCGCGTCCGTCAAATTGAAGCTAAGGCGCTCCGTAAAATGCGCCACCCCACTCGAGCGAAGCAATTACAGGCGTTTTTGGATCTACTTGAAGGGGAATAAAGAATGGAGCGTATCGGAGTTGAACCGATGGCCTCAACAATGCCATTGTTGCGCTCTACCAACTGAGCTAACGCCCCTCGTATAGCCCAACATACTAGAGGATATGGACAATTTCTTCAACTGCAATCCTGGATAATTTGTGATTCATCGATTGTTTTCCTTTGTGACCTTGGGTTTTTTCCTTTTATTTCTCTTAGGCGTCCCTAAACAAGCGTCTGACCCTATCCGCGCCTATGCAGTAGCTTCTTTTGCTCCCGCTTGGAATTTGGCGCATCGATTTAAGTCCTATTTGCAAGACCGCCCTCTTTTTCGCTCTCCAGAGCGCCCCTCGCTCGAGGCGGCAGAGCTTCAAATTGAGTCTCAAGGTCTTCGGGCGCAATTAGATACGCAAGCTGCGTGGAAAAGTTGGACGCAGCACATCGAGGCTCAGCTCGACTTGTTAAAGCAGTTAAAAGTGGATTTGCACCAACCTTTTTTTCAGCGCCGCTGGGAAGAGATGAATGATTTGGTGCATCGCCAATTTTTTGCGATTTTGGCTCCAGTGATTTATCGGGATCCTAGCTCTTGGAGTAGCAGTTTGTGGATTCAAGCAGGACAAAAAGATAATGAGTCTTTGGGCCGCCTCGTTATTGCTAAAAATAGCCCTGTTGTCATTGGCTCGTCTTTAGTCGGCGTTGTAGAATTTGTGGGATGGCAGCAGTCTCGAGTTCGTTTGATTACCGATTCGGGATTAATTGTATCAGTAAGAGCGTCTAGGGGGAAAAGAGAGGATCGGGAGCTGTCGCAATTAGTTCAAGCACTAGAGGATCGAGTAAGCTCTCAGCAAAATCTTCCTTTGGACGAACAAGAAAAAACGTATTTTCTTAATGTATTAAAGCGGCTGCGGCATGTTACAGGGTCCGAAGACGGCTATTATGCCAAAGGGCATTTACAAGGAAGTTCAGCTCCTTTTTGGAGATCGCGGGGCCTTTCTTTAAAAGGGGTTGGCTTTAATTATGATTATCCAGATCAAGAGGGGCCTTCTAGAGAACTTAGAACAGGAAAACCGATTGGGGTTTTGGGCCCCGAAGTACCCATTTTGAGAGAGGGAGATCTTCTTGTGACGTCGGGATTGGATGGGGTTTTCCCTGCAGGGCTTCATGTGGGGCTTGTGATGAAGATCGACCGGCTTTCCGAAGGTTCATATGCCTATGATTTAGAGGCCCGTCCCACGGCTTGCCATTTCAACGATCTGCAGCACGTGTTTATTTTGCCGCCTCTTACTCTTGAGTGAAAGTGTAGCGATCAACTGTTTCCCGGATTTTTTGAAAACGGCTTTCGTCCAAAGCTCTCGTCGATTCGTCTAATGAAAATAATGTTTCATATTCTTCAGCCAAAAGGTGAAGGCCGCATTGATAGAGATAGAGCCCTTGAGCTGTCTTGGCATCATGTCCTTGAGAGCTCAGAAAATACATGGGGCGATTGAAAGAAAGAAAATCGTAGCCAATAGAGGACATATCCCCGATGTAGCTATCGCACCTTTCTAAAAGGGGGTAAATAGGAGGAAAGTCGAGAACCCAAAGGATGTTTTTTTGATTCTCATACTTGCCCATGAGTTGTTCTAATCTAGCGACGCAAGCTGCTATGGTATTGGGATGCGGCTTGACGAGGAGCGTATCACGATCGGGAAGAGTTTTGGCTAAAAGGGGCAACGCTTGCCAAAATGAAGAATTATTTTCAAAATCTTCCCAAGTGGGAGCGTATAAAAAAACTCTCCCTTTTGCTGGGAAGGTTTTTTGCACAAGATCTCGATAGAAAGCTTTGTTTTGGTTATAATAGCGCTTGCGAAAGTTGCCGACCGGGATCATGTTGACGTGGGGCAGTTCATCGTTTTTTGCATGGATGCAGTCGATCATTTTAGAACCGTAAACAAAAATCGTCTGTTCGTGGCGCAAATGTTCAAATACGGCGTTTTTCCACCCTTTGTCTGAAAAGCCATGAGGCAGCCAAGAGGCTTTGAAATGGGCGAAGGGGAAAGCGGCTTGCAGCATGGGAAAAGGATGGCAGGAGATTACGCTAGGCGGCAAAGTGAGCCTGTGCCATGGAGTTTCGATCACTTCAAGACCGGGATAATAGAGTCTGGCGGGAGAGGCGAGCGAAGGTTCGCAAAGAATAAGAGGCAACCCGTTGAGCGCGCAAAACGGCGCCAAATGGTCTAAATAATGAGCTGAATCGTTGAAAATGAGTCCGGCAGCGTCCAAAAGGCTCTCCTTCAGAAAAAATCATCGCATGCTAAAGGTTTAGATGGAAGAAGTTTCTCAACTCCATGAGTGGTTCAAAAACAATCAAAGAGATTTTCCGTGGCGGATCAATAAAAATCCTTATCGAGTGCTTGTTTCCGAGATCATGCTTCAGCAAACACGCGCACATGTTGTCATCCCCTATTTTGAAAAATGGATGGTTTTATTCCCTACAGTAAATGCTTTAGCGGAAGCCTCTTTAGATCAAGTAATTAAAGCTTGGGAGGGGTTAGGATATTATTCTAGAGCTCGCCGCTTGCATGCGGCCGCTTTGTACATTGTTCAAGAATGTGGAGGCTCTCTTCCTGAGACAAAAGAAGAGTTGGCGAAGATTCCGGGGCTCGGGCCTTATACTGTGGGAGCTGTGCTGAGCTTTGCTTTTCAAAAACGAGCCGCAGCGGTCGATGGCAATGTGGCGCGTGTTTTGGCGAGGTTTTTTTTGATTGAAGAAAGTGTGCAAAAAGCCTCGGTGAAGAAAAAATTAGAAAATCTAGCTGAAAATTTTTTAGATGAACATGAGCCGTGGGTGACTGCCGAAGCCTTGATTGAGCTCGGCGCTTCCATTTGTTCTCGCAAGCCTAAGTGTGAGATATGTCCTTTGCAAACAAGATGCTTGGCCCATCAAACAGGCAAAGCCGAATATTTGCCTCTTCAACCCCCTCTTTCTTCTGTGACCGCCTTGTTTCGATCTGTTTTTGTCATACAGGCTGAGGGGGCCGTTTTAGTGAAAAAAGAAACTGCGGGGCGATTGATGGCTGATCTATACGAATTTCCTTATGTAGAAAAAGGGCGCGAGCCTGAACTTTTAAGACCCTTTTTGCCTTTGGTCAAACACGCATTTACCCGCTATATTGCCCATCTGTCTCCTTACTCTTTTTCCTTTGCAAGACAAAGCGAAGGCATTTCCTTTTTGAGGCAATGTGGTATTGTTTCTCTAAAGGGTTACGTTTGGGTGGAATTGTCTTGCCTGAAGCTGCTTCCTTTTTCAGCGGGACATCGAAAAATTTTACATGATTGGATGGGTGCATGAATATTTTACATTTGGAAGCGTCTTGCGGCTGGGGCGGCCAAGAAATGCGTATTTTACGGGAAGCGGAAGGGATGCGCCGCCGCGGGCATCAAGTGGTCTTTGCTGTCATGAAAAAGGGCCTTTTGATTGCCAAAGCGAGAGAAGCGGGTTTTTTGGTTTATGAATTGAATTTTCATAAATCCTGTTGGCTCCTTGTTTTATTTCAATTGCTTCGTATCATGAAAATCTGCCAAATCGATGTGGTCAATACACACTCATCTCTTGATAGTTGGATTGGAGGAATTGCCGCTAGGATCGCTAAAAGAAAAATTGTAAGAACTCGTCATCTTTCGGGGGAGATTCGCTCGGGATGGAATAGTCGGCTACTTTATGGTTCATTAGCAGATTTTGTGGTGACGACTTGCGAAGCGATCGTCCCTCAGATTTGCCGCCAATCAGGAAGGGCCGAGGAAACTTGTCTTTCAGTTCCGACAGGAGTAGAGCCTGAGCGGATTCAATATGCATCTTCAGATTCCTGGGAGTTTCGAGAAAAATTGAATGTAAAGCCTGGGCAAATGTTGGTGGGGACTGCTTGTTTTATGAGATCTTGGAAAGGAATCGATGATTTTTTGCTCGCCGCGCATAAACTTCGCAATGACGCAACAATCCGTTGGGTCATTATAGGCGGAGGCCATTTTGATACGTATAAGAAAAAAGCTGATGATTTACGACTTGATGGGATCGTGCATTTTACCGGGCATTTAGAAAATCCTTATCCTGCTCTTGCTGCTTTAGATGTATTTGCTTTGTTGAGTACAGCCAATGAAGGGGTGTCGCAGGCGATTTTACAAGCGGCCTATTTAGAAAAACCCCTTATTGCAACCTCCACAGGAGGCCTGCGAGAAGTCTGTCTCCCGGGCCGAACGGGGATTCGAGTCGACCCTTCTTCACCAGATCAGGTGGCGGCAGCAGCGCTCAGCTTGAAAAGAGATCCTATTTTGCGCGTCCGAATGGGTGAGCGAGCTAAGCTTCTTGTAGAAGAGCGTTTTGTTTTTGAAAAGACGTTGGATCAAATGGAAAAGACTTATGGCAGTCTTTTTGGGCGCGATTGAGGTGGAACGGGTAGATAGCGCTTCTTGTTGAAAGGCACCTGGACTTTGTCCATTGACACCGGAGTTTGGACTAATTTTGAGCTTAGGGAACGCAATCTTTTGACTTTCAGTGTGTTAGATCTAATTTTGCCTGCCCGTTCGGGTATGGTCAAAATCAGATATGACGCACTAAAAGCCAAAATACTGCATTCTCTAAGCCCAAAATTAGTCCAGACTCCAGTTGACAAAGTCCAGCAGCAGTAAAGTGCTTAAGCGAAATAACTTCGACTAGTCGTATAATTAGATGTTGTGTGAAGTCTATTAGCTTGTTCTTCTGTCGAACTGCCTAAATCACTTATAGCGCGTAAAATTTCATCTGATAATTTTTTTATATCGGCATCCTCTACTAGATCCCACTCCTCGATCTTCCTCGCAATCTCTTGAAGCTCTTTGTTCTTTTTCAATTTAAGTGCTTCCAGAGGTTCCTCGCAAACTTCCTCTTCCTTTGAGTTTGAAGGAGGACCTCGGAAAAATACGTCCCATTTTTGTGGGTTTTCTTCTAAGAGTGTTTTCATTGTCTGTACAAAATTTCTATAGCCAGGTTTTCCTCTATTCCTTAGCATAATCATGTCAAATTCCATTGACAAAGAACGGTGAGAATACGGCTCATTAGGTAATGGTTCGGATTCTATCGTTACCGCCCGCTCGAGAAGGGAAACCAATTCCTGAATAAGAATAGCTTTTCTCATCGCCTGACCAGCATGTTCCGGGGACAAGGAAAATTTGCCTTCGAGGTCGCTCTTTCCGTCGGCAGTCATTACAGAAATTGCGCAAGATATTTCTTCGGGCATGGGTGGATTTGCAGCTTTATAGTGGAGAATTTTTTGGATCGTTTGTCCGTAAGACAATCCTCCTAAGAGAAATTGTTGATGACGATTCGTTGGGGTGTTTAACACTTTAATATCCCGACTTTCAATTGACAATTCAATTGAATGAATGGCTTGTTCTATTGCTTGCCGGTAGATTAAATCTACGGCGCTCTTGAGCGTAGTTTCGTTTGAACTGGATCCGTTCTCTTCGGAGATATAACGATAGCTGGCGTTAGGTAAAAAGGCTTTGGAGTTTTTGGTAGAAGTAATAATCTCGCGTAGAATATTAGCATCGTGATCTCCCCCAATCCCAATCGCCAATAGGTTGGTATAAGTAGAGAGCCAAGTGTTCTGCAAAGATGACAGATGATCTCGATGATGATAAAAACTATTATCTTGGCCATCAGTTAAAAAAACAAGGTTAGCTGAAGCTTTTGGATCATGGGACACAGAGAGCTCTGAAGTAGCCATATCGATGGCATTTATAATACAAGTGCCTCCCCCTGCTTTTAGAGAAGAAGTAATCGCTTTAAGCGAATCAATATTTTGCTGAGTAATCTTTTGCATGCGTAAAAGAAGAGTCGGATGGTCCTCAAAAGCAATGATGGAGAGACTGATATTCGGTTTGCGGTCTTGCTTAAATTCTTCTTCTACTTTTTCCAAAAGTCCAAGTATGACATTTCGAACTCTTTCAATTCGGTTTCCTTGCATGCTTCCGCTTTTATCTACACAAAACACTATTTCTGCAGGGGGGGTATAACCTTCGGGTTTTTGATGTGGCAAGGAAATATTTAGTACAATATAGCGTTCATCATCTGCTGTTCCGTAAGCAGTTTGGGTTGCGACCCTAGCGTCTAATCCTCCCTCTAAACGATCAGGTGAACCGCTATCCATTTCTTCTTTTCCTTTTGATTTGTCGGAATCGTCAGGTAAAGCCTGTAAAAAAGAAGCTCTGGAGGATAAAATCTCAAAATTACCAGCTTCTCTAAAATTAATCATAAAAATATTCTCCGTTTTAATTGATGAACTTGTTTAACTTTGTTTTTTTTGTTTAAAACCTATGTTGTATAAAAAACTTTGAATGCGGTCTTTTTGGGCGCCTTTCAACCAGAAGCACTATACCCAACGTGATTCAAAATTTGGCCGCTAGGCGGGATTGAAAGCTGCCAAAAATCGATTGTTACAAAGGGGGGTAGTATTAAATCAATACAATCCCCCTTTGTAACAATCGATTTTTGGCGCTTTGAACCCGCCTAGCGGCCAAATTTTGAATCACGTTGGGTATATATTCGCGA
>JAJXYX010000086.1 GCA_021780355.1 bacterium
TTTGATGATCGATCGCCTCGATCGATCATCAAACGCAAGTCATCAACTGGAAACGCGAAGCGTTGGAAGGCGATAGGGACTTAAATCCAAAGAAACTGAAAAGTCGAAGAAAACTATAAACTATAGAGGGCGGAGCCCTTACTTACGCTTACGACTGAAAATGGTCTAAGAAGTAGGTGGCTGCAGCTTCTGCTCTAAAAGGTTCTGTTGTTTTTTGATAGCGCCCTTGTTCGAACCGGTCGGTTCGGATGCGAAAAGAACGAACGTGTTTGGGCCATATGAAAGGGATCTCGCCGGATATTGCGGCTTTTATCACTAACTTTCGAAGACAAGAAGAGGCCCACTCCATATCTAAGGAGCCAAAGCGACCGAGAGATGCATCGAGGAAGCGGCCAGAAGCGAATTCAGAAGGCAAATGGGACAAAATGGATATTTGCGTCTCTGTCGTTTCTAGGAATAAAGAGCGAGCCCATTGGGCTGCCTGATGAAGCAAAGCGGAAGGATGTAGCGTCTGATTCACTGAGGGAAAGGCAATGCCTTGATGCTGATCATCGGTGGTGCGAGGCACTAAGATGTTCGTACAGTGAGCTTGGAAAAATGTGGTCAGCAAGGAAACGGCGTTGCTCTTTTCTTCGGGAAATACAACCTGGGTTGTTTCTAGGATGGGAATATGCTGCGCTAAGTAAAGCAGCGGAGGAAGGATTTCTCTTAAATCTAAGCGGCGCTGCACGGCGTCCCAATCTTGTTTTTTATGAGAGCCCAGAGAAAGGCGCTCTTTTCGAAGCGGCTCGAAAAAGGTCATGTCTAGAGAGATTAAAGAAGAGTCTTTGGCCTGCAAAGTGCCAAGCGATGTGGCAAGTCCGCCAGTCGGAACTCTTTCTGCATGCAGAGAAAATCCTTCTCGGCCTGCTGTGATGCGCAGTCGAAAATACCCCTCTTTTGCCTGGCCGAACACTCGAACAGCTCGTTTTTCTAAATCTTGCTCCAGAGTAAATAGCCTGACTGGCCCTGTCAGCTGTAAAATGACTTCGATGCGCTGATCTTGATGAAAAAAACAAAGCCTCGTAGGAAAGGCTTGCAAAGTCCATAGCGTACCTGGAATTAAGCAAGCAGCTCCTGGCGTATGGGAAAAAAGGCGAAATTTTTCAGCAATACTGACATTCATCGGGGGATTCCTATAAGTCCATCAGGCTCGTTGGCGACCAATTCCACATCGATGAGATCATTCGGCCGGTATGATCCAGAGCGGACCCAAACACGGAGAAAATTGTCCGTATGTCCAGAAATAAACCCCGGTCTAGCCTCTTCGCTTTGCTCCAGCAAAACGCTCATCGTTCTGCCGACAAATTGATTCCTCAATGCAAAACCTCTTTGCTCTGCCAAGCGCAAAAGGGCTTGTTTTCTCTGGTTGATCACATCAGGAGGAACTTGATTAGGGTATAAAGCCGCTCTCGTTCTTTCTCTTCGGCTGTAAGGGAACATGTGGATTTTTGCGAAGGGCAAAGCGCCGACGAGCTCCATCGTGTCGGCAAAATCGGCGTCGCTCTCCCCTGGAAATCCGACGATGACATCTGTCGTCAAAGTAAAATCTGGTTTTAAGCGAACAAGCTCCTCCACCGTCTGAATAAAAATCTGTCTTGTGTATTTGCGGTTCATTCTTTTGAGCACGACATTCGATCCCGACTGCAAAACAATGTGCATGCTAGGACATGTGCATCTTCCATTCAGCACCGCATCTCTCAAATCCTCATCGATCTCGTCTGGATCGATCGAAGAGATTCTCAATCTCTGCAATCCTTCAATCTGATCGACTGCTCTCACCAAGTCGGCCAACCTTTTTCCCTGGTCTTCAAAATCTCCGATATTAATCCCTGTCAGCACGATTTCCTTAAACCCGTTCGCGACCAGTTTCCTCGATTCGACAAGGACATCATCAATGGTTCTCGATCGAGATCTTCCCCTTACATAAGGAATAATGCAGTAAGTACAGTAAGAATCGCAGCCGTCTTGGACCTTGACAAACGCCCTCGTATGAGCATCGAAAGCTTGAATATGAAACTCGGGGAAGTTCTCCTCCTCCGGCAGCACCTGGGCCACAAGCTGATCTTTTTGTTTATTCGGCACGATTTCAATCCGCTCATCCATCCCCCGTAGCAAATCGGACGCGCTCTCGGCCATGCACCCCGTCACAGCCACCTTCGCCTTAGGGTTCTCCCTCAGCAAAGATCGGATCTGATACCTCGACGATCGATCGGCAGACTCCGTTACCGTGCACGTGTTCACCACGCAAAGGTCCGCTTCCTCCCCGTCTAGGGCAGGAACATATCCCATCTGCCGGAGCTGGTCCGTATAAGCCTGAGATTCATACTGATTCGTACGACACCCCAGAGTGACTACTTTAAAACGTTTCATAACCCAAAGAGCATAGCAACTTCCTCTCTTTTTTGCATGGACTTCTTGGAAAGAGACTGCCGCTTTGGTTTAAAAGATTTTTTAACGTTTAAGTTTTTTTGAGGGGCTCCGCCCCACTATAGTTTATAGTTTTCTTCGACTTTTCAGTTTCTTTGGACTTAAGTCCCTATCGCCTTCCAACGCTTCGCGTTTCCAGTTGATCACTTGCGTTTGATGATCGATCGAGGCGATCGATCATCAAACGCAAGTTTTATAGATCTCTATGCGGCCTGACGAAGAATCGCG
>JAJXYX010000038.1 GCA_021780355.1 bacterium
ATGATCGATCGCCTCGATCGATCATCAAACGCAAGTGATCAACTGGAAACGCGAAGCGTTGGAAGGCGATAGGGACTTAAATCCAAAGAAACTGAAAAGTCGAAGAAAACTATAAACTATAGGGGGCAGAGCCCCAAAAAGAAGCCCCAAACATCAAGAAACAGCGCGAAAGCTGAAAGCGGCTCGGAAGTAGAGGAGAGAGCCATTGAGGAGAGCAGAGCCGATGGCTATATCGAGGGCGCCTTTGAGATCGAGGGGGATGGGGAGGAATTTCATCGCGATACCTAAAAGCATCATGCCAGATATGAGGATGAGGTACGGAGCGCTATAGACTTGCTTGGCTAAAATGGGCAAAGGAAGAGCTGCGATGCGAAGACAAACGCGCCGGGCTGTTTTGGAGAGGACGAAACGCCCTTTGATGAAGCCGAGGAGAAGAGCGAGAGAGACGAGGGAGGTAGCCCCTTTTTGCACATCGCCGAAAGCTTGAAAAGAAAAAGAGTTTTGGGGATCTGCCAGAAAACAACCCTGAGCGATTAAAAAAATTCCCTTGGCTAGCAGCCAAAGACCGATCGCCATCCAAAGCAATCCCGAACAAATCATCCAACCTTTGTGTTTCATCATTTCCTCAAATGCATTCAAAAAAAAGTGTACACAAACTGGCAATTATCGACAAAAAATGTTCTGCTACATACAATCCGCTTTCAAGTTTTGCTGCATGAGCAGCCCCACATAACCATAATGAGGATATAACATGAACGTCGCCTTAGCCTTCACCCGCGTGCTTTTTGTCGCGCTGAGCATTTTCTTTCTGACCACTTATATGATTTCAGGACAGGGAGGATACACATCGACCAATCTAGCTTTGGGCGTACTGATGGGATCCGCTTTGGGATGCCTGCTCATCGGCTTTGACCTACTCTTCAAACGATTTAATTTAAGAGCTTTTAATATAGCGATCATAGGGCTTTTCATTGGTTATCTGATGGGGCAAGCGCTAGTGCTCATTTTATCAGCGGTTCTAAATATCAGCTCGGCGTCGATCCACTTAAATCCGCAAACCCTGGAAGTGATCCAGATTGCGCTCTTTTTATTTGGTATTTACACAGGAACGCTCATGTCGCTGAGGGCGGCGGACGAATTTTACGTCAGCATCCCTTTTGTCAAACTGACTCCGACGGCCCACAAGAAAAAAGATCTGCTCGTCGACATTTCAGTTCTTTCAGATGCAAGAGTGATCGACCTTGCAGGATCTGGGATCCTCGATCATCACCTGGTCATCCCCCGTTTTTTAGTCAAAGAGATTTATGCGCAAGCGGAAGTATCCGACGAGATGATCAAAACCAAAGCCCGCCGCTCTTTGGATGTCATCAAAAAGCTCGAGGCGATCGCCGAACTCGATCTACGCTATAACGACACCGATTTCCCTGAAGTGAAAGATACGATGAGCAAAATGATCCGCCTCGCGCGACTTGTCGATGCGAATATTTTGACAGCCGACATCAGCCGCGTCCAGATGGCCTCGATCGAAGGAGTGAGGATCATCAATCTACACACCCTCTCGAATGCCCTAAAGCCTCTCATGCAAGCAGGCGAAAACATCAAGATCAAGATCCAACGCTACGGCAAAGAACCGCGCCAAGGCGTAGGCTATTTAGAAGACGGCACGATGGTGGTCGTGAACGGCGGCGGGCAATTTATCGGAGAGGCCATCGACGCACAAGTATTATCCGTCAAACACACTTCGTCAGGCCGGATGATTTTTTGCAACGCCCTCGATGACGAAGGCGGCTACGAAGAGTCGGAACATCGCCACACCCGCTACAACAACACCTATCATGACGACCATGAAGAACAATAATTTAGGGATCAAAGGACTTGGAACCGATATCATCGAGATCGACCGAGTCCGTAAAAGCATCGAAAGGCACGGGCAGCATTTTCTCAATCGCCTCTTTACCCAGCGCGAGCAAGATTATTGCTACAAATACAAAGACCCCGTGCCCCACTTTGCAGGCCGATTTGCAGCCAAAGAAGCGATCGTAAAAGCCCTCGGCACCGGCTTTGGCTCACACGTCTCCTGGCACGACGTCGAAGTACTCAACGACGAACATGGCAAACCGCTCGTCAAAATCTCACCTCAAGTATTTGAAGGATTAGGGGTAAAAGCCAGCGAAGTGCTCGTCTCGATCAGCCACTGCGAGTCTTACGCAACCGCGATGGCGATTTGGGGATCTAGCTCTTCCAATTGAAAGACACTCAATCTATATCATTTAGAGACTGCGAACCGCCGTCTTTGTTTCTTGACAAATCATTTACTTCCTCTAATTCTTGATACGTACCAAATGGAACAGTAGTTGACTGACTGTTTGAAGAGGTTTGTGAATCAAATGACACGAAATCATTATTTAATAACTGATCCACATCTAACAGAAGGCGTTCCGCTTTATCCAGCAATGATGCGTCGCCATTTCCCTTTTTAGAAGGCTCTGATTCGCCTACATGGACAACATTTTCTCTCTGCCCTACTCCACCCGATGAACTAGAAGAACTTGATGATTTTGAAGATGATGACGGAGAACCAAGAGTTTCAAACTTATCTTGAGTTGTCCCATCGCGCTTCCTGCTTCTTTCCTCATTGGTGGGCAAAAAAATTTCATCCATCTCTATGACGTTCTCATCATCTTCCTTCGATGAAGATAATTGTGAAGACCGAAATGACGGCCACGATATTGATGGTAACGTCGGCTTATGCTTAGACATGAACTCACTCGCTTTAGCGAGGAACGATTCCGGATCTCGTGGAAGGGCTGCTTTCAATCTATTAAATTCTTTTTCTTTGTCATCAAATTCTTTTTTCGCATTTTCTATCTTTTCTTTTAGATCTTTTTTTTGATCTTCGCCAGGATTGCCAATAACTAACAATGCTAAATCATTTTCAGCACGCAAGACAACTCGTTTTTTATCGTGCAATTCTCCTTGGACTTTATAAAGTTCTGCTTTTTGATTTTCCTCAGGCTTTCTAGCTTCTATTAATTCTTTAAGACTTCCTTTTTCTTCTTCTAGCGCTTTCTTTAACGCACTTTCATCTTTCTTAAATTCAAGCACTTTTACAGCTTTGTCATTTTCTATTTGTTGCTCTTGAAACTCACTCTCTAATCTTTTTAGCGCATCTTGGCGCTCTACCGCTTCTTCTCTAATCTCTTCATTGGTAGAATTTTCATTACTTTTTTCTCCATCACCTTTTTCTATTTTTTCGAGCTCTTCTCCATATTCACGCTCTATAAATTCTCGCTTTTGTTTTAACTCTAGTTCCTCAATCTCCAAGTCAGCTTCCTCTTTAGGTTTACCGTTTCTCACTTGCTCTTGAATTAATTTTCTTTTTTCAGCTAGATGCGCCTCATTTAACTCATCTTTCGACATCTTTGATCTATCATTTTGCTTGCTTTCTTGCGTTTTGCCATTCGCAGTCCCTTGTTGAGCGGCTAAACTTGCTTGGCCTAGGGAGGCTTCGCATAGAATGTGTAAAGCAACAGGGAACGCCATCATGGCAACTAAGGCAACGGCCATGGCTGGGAGAACGACCGCCCAAGCGCCAGCAAACACAGCGGCTAGGACAATGGCTAAAACGAAAATCACTGCAAGCGCTACGCAGCCTACTTTTGCTACAAGTATCGCTGTATCAAGATTTGAGCTCTGTTCCGAGGGGGGCTGCCCTTTAGAAGAAGGGCCGGAAGCACCAATAGCAGCCATACAAACAAACCTTCTTTATTACAATTAGTTAAATAAATCTAATATAATTATACCAAATACAGATTAATATTTCAACACAAATAAACTTATTACAATACCCGCAACCACCTAATAACCAACGCCTTAAACCTATCTCTATGAGCCATAACCAACTCACCGTCAACCCTTTACATCAACATAAAAAACAAAGGGATTCGAAAGGGCATCAGCCCTTTGATAGGATCTTAAGGACGAAGTCCTTAAAAAAAAACCCCCAAGCCCTCAAATAGAGGTAGACTACTAATGCAGCAGTTTGATAACCTTCGAAGGTTTTAGGAATTAGGATAGCAATGGATAAGCGCTCGATTTTATTTGTTCTCTGCGTCACGCTGGCTTTTTTTGGTGTGCATACGTGGTTTGGCGACCAGCAAAGTAAAAACCGCCAGATGCATGAGGCGAAACGGACTGAGGAGAAGCCTGCAGCTTGGCAAGAGCCGGACGTTCGCTTGACGGTTCAGAATGACTACTCTGCGAATTTGACGGATGGGCAGGAAGAGTTTTATGTGCTGGAAAATGAGTATCAGCAGCTTGTTTTTTCGACGAGAGGGGGGAGCTTAGCTGAGATCAACCTTCCTTTTGCCTCAAAAAATCGCCCTGGCAGCATTGTGAAAGAGATCGATATCGATAGACTGATTGAAAAGCAGTCTCCTCAAAACGCCAGGTTTCCCTTAAGGCCGTATCAAGTGTATGAAGAGGGAGCGAGAGTAGAAAAAGAAGAGGGCGTGCTTGGCGGCTATTATCCATTGCTGAGAAGAACGCAAATGAATGCAGACGGCAGCGTAAAACACCGAGTTGGGCCCGAATATTATGCTTTGAATGTGGTGGGAGAAAACCCAGCTATCGCGCAGCTTCTTTATCGAGTAACCCGCTTTGAAAAAGATACCATTGAATTCACAGCCTCTTTCGGCTCTACTCAAATCGTCAAGACGTATACGCTGGGACTGGAGAGAAACGGCCCTTATTGCTTCCATCTCGATGTACAAGTCCGCGGCGATGCAAGCGGTTTGTGGCTTAGCTCTGGCGTCCCCGATGTGGAACTCGTCGGCGGCTCCTATAGCCCGCTGCTGAAAGTCCAAATGACAACGCCTCGAGGATCCGACGTAGAAGAACTGAGCCTGCCGAAAAAAGGACCTACGATGGTAAGCGGAGTCTCTCCTAATTGGATCAGCAACTCAAACGGCTTTTTAGGGTTAATCATAGATCCGATCCAAGAGACAAGCCCAGGCTATTTGCTCAAATCGATCGGAGGCAAAGATGCGGTCACCCGCCTTTCTCTCATCGACGCGAAATATAACCTTTATCCCGCGGAAAACTACCCAGGCTACGCCGCGTATTTGCCTTTGAAAAATCAAAACGTCCCTTTCCGTATTTTTGCAGGACCTTTTGACGATAAACTACTCAAGACGTTGGATGAACTCTATGATGAGCCTTTAAAGGGATATAACCCTGATTACGCCTCTGCCCAGAGCATCCAAGGGTGGTTTTCCTTCATTTCCCAGCCTTTTGCTAAATTCTTGTTTTTCCTCATGCAGCTCTTTTACGTCATCACCCGCTCTTGGGCGATATCCATCGTCTTTTTGACGATTGCGCTGAGAGTGATGATGTATCCGCTCAACAACTGGTCGATCAAATCGACGATCCGGATGCAAGAGATCGCGCCCAAAATTAAAGCCATCCAAGATAAATACAAAAAAGATCCCCGAAAAGCGCAGATGGAAACTGTTCTTTTGTATAAACAAGAAGGGATCAATCCTCTGTCTGGATGCCTGCCCCTTTTGCTGCAGATGCCCTTTTTGATGGGGATGTTTTATTTGCTTAAATCGAGCTTTCCTTTAAGAGGCGCGATGTTCATTCCAGGATGGATCGATGACCTGGCCGCTCCCGACGTCCTTTTCAGCTGGGATGTGCCCATTTGGTTTATCGGCAATGAATTCCATTTACTCCCCGTGCTCATGGCGGGCGTCATGTTTGTTCAGCAAAGGATGAGCGCCAAATGGCCCGATGATCCAAAACAAGTGACCGATGCACAAAGACAGCAAAGGATGATGGGCAATGTGATGTCGCTTGTGTTTGCCTTTATGTTTTATAACTTCCCGTCAGGCCTGAATATTTATTTCATGCTCTCCACTTTGCTCGGCATATGGCAACAAAATTGGATGACGAAAACCATGCAGAAGAAATAATGCTATGCTGGCGTGGGACACGTTTCTAACCCAGCTTGAACAGCAGCTCGGATCCCAGGTTGTCAATCAATGGGTCAAATCGCTTCGCGTCGTCCAATTCGACGCCGCGAACCTCTATTTAGAGGCCGAAAACACCTTTCAAATCAACTGGTTTGAAGAACACATTCGGCCTCGACTCAAGAAAAATTTTGTGAACAATAATTTAAGGCCGATTGCTGTTCATCTACAAATCGCCAGTGAAAAAACAGAAAAAACGCTCTCTATAGCTGCTCGCTCAACTTCCTATGAAATCAAACCCGATCCCCTCGAAGCAGAATTTACTTTCGAACACTTTTTTTCCTCGAAACACAATCTCATCCCCTATGAGCTCCTCAAAGAACTCGATTCTTCCACTTTATCTTTAGGGACATTCAATCCCCTCTTCATCTACGGCCCACATGAGGCCGGCAAAACACATCTTCTCATGGCCGCAGCGCACGCTTTACAGCACAAGAAAAAAGTTTTTTTTGTCAGAGCAGAAACCTTTACTGAACATGTCGTACAAGCCATCCGCCTAGGGACCATGCAGAATTTTCGGCAAACTTACCGAGATATCGATGTACTCATTGTCGATGATGTCCATGTTTTCGCGAAAAAAAACGCAACGCAAGAAGAATTTTTTCATACGTTTAACACTCTTCACACGTCAGGAAAGCAGATTATTTTAAGCTCTCATCTAGCTCCCTCGCAGCTTACAGAGATCGAGCCTCGCTTAATTAGCAGGTTCGAATGGGGGCTGTCTGCCAGCTTAGAACCCTCTCCTCAGAAAAAAGAGATTTTAGAAAGAAAAGCGCAGCTTTGGAACCTCTCTTTACCTTCCGAGACATTGGACTTTCTTCTAAATGAAATCCCAAAACAGACCATCAAAGCGCTCCAAGCGTTAGCGCTCAGAGCAGAGCACGTCCACATCGACCCTCCGCTTGCGCGCAAATACCTCAAAGATTTCCTCTCCCGCGAACAAGAAATGCTCCTCAAACCAGAGCATATCATCCAAGACCTTGCAGACCACTTTGGGATAAAAGCAGAAGACCTATTGGGCAAGTCCCAAACAAGAGAATTTGTCCTGCCTCGGCAAATAGCGATGTACGCCTGCAGAGAAAAACTAAAAATGCCGTTTCAAGCGATAGGAGAGCTATTTGGAAGGGACCACTCGACCGTGATGTCCAGCGTCAAGCAGATTCAAAAAGGAATTTTGGAAGAAAAAAAACAAGATCTCATCGAAGCGATGAGATCTTGTTCTAAAAAAGAATTTAGATCTTGATGTACCTTTCGCCAGGTTTTGTTCCATCGAAATTGGGAGCTTGCTGCTGAGGTGGCTGCGCTCCGCCTGGAGGCACTGGGAACTGGAAAGGTCCAGGATCTTCGCCAGCCAGAATTTTAGACACAATCTCTCTCCACTTCTCGACCGTCTCTACAAATAAGGGGGCAAATCGACGCAGCGCGTTCACATCAACGCCTAGCCCCATGTCGATGACACAGTGCATCAAAATGAGCTCTTCTTTGATCGCGACACCAACGCCACCGCCAGCCATTTGACCACCGAGCATTGACCCTTCTAACAATCTTTCATAGAGCTTTAGACGAATTTTGTCGTCTTTAGGAAGACCGTCCAAAATAGGCGAATACAAATAAAGCCGATCTGAATTGGGCTCATATGTAATGTGCAAGGAAAAAGTATTATCTATCCCTAGAATGCACGTATTATTTTCATCAAAAACAAGAGCTTCTAAATTAAGTTCCTTGCCAAATTCCTTCAAGTTGGCTTTGGCGTTTTCGTAAGACATCGGTTCCTCCTAACTAGGTTTTCATGTCAAAAATAACAAAAATCACAGACCTGTATAAATCTTTACATGAATGCATGCAAGAAAAAAAATTAACATTCCCAAAAAAATCCTGAGCAGTTTTAGTGCTGTCAAATTAAGGGCTCCGCCCTAAAAACCCGCCAAAGGGCTAACGCCCTCTGGACACCCTTTTCCCTCTTTATAGAAAAAAAGGGTGTCCAGAGGGCGTTAGCCCTTTGGCGGGTTTTTAGGGCGGAGCCCTTAAACTGACGACACTGTCTTCACCTCAACGGTGCCCATAAGTATTTTAATTAAAATTCACCTTAATATCAACAATTATCATTGAAACAAAATCATGTTTTGATCTTTAAAGAAAAACAAAAACCCACGTTTCAACATGAAGACGCCTCTCGCCATTTCCAACGGAACTCCCTCTCCATTAGGATGTTCAAGAAAAAACAATCGAACGAACTTCGCTGTGTTCTCCCAGCATGCTACTCGTATGTTCTTAGGGTTGTTCGACCCTAAAAACCACGATTTTTTCCAAGAATACCCTTTAGTGCAGACGGATTGTATTTGGCATATTGCCCTTGATGATGTAGCGCCTTCTCTATGCTACGCCTTCAGGGCGGAGGGACCGAGGAGCCTTACCCAACTTTATCATCCAGAAAAATGGCTAGCGGATCCTTACGCAAAAGCCATCGACTCTTCTTTTGAATGGAACGCGTCCATTTCACGCGCATCTCCTCCCTCCGTAAAAGCGCCGATTTCCGAGCCACCCCCTTTCGACTGGCAAGGCGTTAAGCCGCCCTCTATTCCTGACGAGCAGCTCGTCATTTATGAAGCGCATGTAAGAGGATTCACGAAACACTCCTCTAGCAGTGCATCCCATCCAGGCACCTATCTTGGCCTCATCGAAAAAATCCCCTACTTAAAAAAATTGGGAGTCAATGCGATCGAATTGATGCCAATTTTTGAATTCGATGAAACTCATTGCAAAAACCTCGATCCTGCTTCGCATCAGCCTCTACCCAATTATTGGGGGTATAATCCACTTCATTTTTTCGTGCCGATGAGACGCTATGCACATCACGACTCTCTTTTGGAATGTAAAACCATGGTCCGAGAACTCCATAGACATGGTTTTCTCGTCTTTCTCGACGTCGTTTACAACCACACAGGGGAAGGGAAGGAAAAAGATTACTTCGTCCATTTTAGAGGCTTGGATAATGAAATCTATTACCAAGTCCTCAGCTCGGGCGAATACCGAGACGCGACCGGCTGCGGACACACGGTCAATGCAAACCATCCGCAAGTGCGCACGCTTATTATCGATTCCCTTCGCTACTGGGCCCAAGAAGTGCAGATCGACGGGTTCCGTTTCGATCTTTGCGCTGCCCTCCTACGAGGCCCCGACGGCGAGCCGATGAACCATTCCCCTCTCATTGCTGAACTCCAAAGCGATCCGATTTTATCGAAAAAGAAATTAATCGCAGAAGCATGGGATGCGTCTGGCCTTTATCTTCTAGGTCATTTTTCCAATCAAGGCCCTTGGCATGAGTGGAACGGTCAATATCGAGACCACGTCCGGCGTTTCCTTAAAGGAACCGACGGCTATGCAGGTCCTTTTGCAACGGCTCTTTGCGGCAGCGAGCCTCTCTACGCTCCTTCAAAAACGCCGCTCTCGAGCGTCAATTTCATCACGTCCCACGACGGCTACTCTCTAAGAGATCTTGTGAGCTATCAAAAAAAGCACAATCTCAGCAACGGAGAAAACAACCACGACGGATCAAATCAAAATGACAGTTGGAATTGCGGTTTCGAAGGTCCTTCCCAAAACTCTTCCATCGAAGAGCTCAGAGAAAGGCAAATGCGCAATTTCCTCCTCGCCCTTTTCCTCTCGCAAGGCATTCCCATGCTCCTCATGGGCGATGAATATGGCCACACACGCCTCGGCAACAACAATCCCTACGTACAAGACAATGAGATCAATTGGTTTCTATGGAACCACTCCCGCGAAGATCTCGTCGCCTTCACCGCCGCTCTCATCGACTTTCGGAAAAAACACCCCGACTTCCATCGCAAACGGTTCTTCTCCGATCAAGAGATCTCCTGGCACGGACTTCAACCCCACGCCCCCGATTGGAGCCCCTCTTCCCGCTTCGTCGCCTTCTCCCTACCCAACTTCTACCTCGCCTTCAACGCCAACCACACCATCGCCTTCCCCCAGCTCCCCAAAGGCTCCTGGCACCCCCTCATCGACACAAACCTCCCTTGCCAAAACCAACCCCTCCTTCACCCCGAAAGAAAAACAGCTCCTCTCCCCTCAACAATCACCATGCAGCCATATTCTGCTTTGCTTTTGCACATCACAGATTGATCAATTTTCGCTCCTTGGGGCTTCGCCCCAAACCCCATTAAAGGGCTATCGCCCTTTAAAATCCCTTTTGTTTTTTATAGACACTCTAATCAAAATCACAACACACTAACAATCATATATATATCAATATTTGTAAAATTAATCACAAAAAATATTATAAAAAAATGCAATAAAATAAGTAAAAAATATAGGTTCATCCGGCTAATTGGTACCTCTGCTCATGAAGGTGGTAAAGTCGGAGCTTGAAGTACTCCATGTCCCTGTAGCCATATGCCTGCCTTTTCAGAGTTTTAATTTTATTGTTGATGCCCTCTGCC
>JAJXYX010000096.1 GCA_021780355.1 bacterium
ATCGCCTCGATCGATCATCAAACGCAAGTGATCAACTGGAAACGCGAAGCGTTGGAAGGCGATAGGGACTTAAATCCAAAGAAACTGAAAAGTCGAAGAAAACTATAAACTATAGGGGGCGAAGCCCTAAGAAAGAAATGAGGGGTATTTAATTTTTTTTTATTTTGGGATTGGCGCATAAAGATTGAGATTGTATAAGGGTGAAAAAAGGTCTGGGATATGAGATCGGTCGGTTCGTTGAGTCTTGCATGTTTGCTTTGTATGGGATTTTCTGCTCATGGGTTGGCTGTAGCGGAAGAGGCGGAAGAGAGATCTTCGTCGAATAAGATTGTGCCTTTGTTTGGAGAGTCGGCTGAGCCGAAAGAGGAAGTAGCGGTTGTGTTGACAAGAGGCGATGCGATGCCGACGGATGTATCGGTGGCGACGGATCCTTATTTCGAAGGGTATGTTCAGGCTTTGGTCGATATGCATTACTCGGAATACCGGGTTGTTGTCTTGGTTAAGAATCGAAAAGTGTGGCTGGCTAACTTGCCAAAAAATCGGTTGATCGCCAATTCGATTGTGACTTTTGTGAAAGATGTGCCTGGCGTGAAGGACGTATACATTCTGGATGGGGTGCCACTTAAAGATGAGGAACTGAGAGAGAAATATGTGAAGAGGCCGCAGGTTCCTGGAATTTGGTTCCCTCAGATGACGGAGCTCTTTTTACCTTTGATTGCAGACCCTAGAAATGCGACGTATTCTTTAGGCTACCGGAGCGGCGACCATGTGATCGGGGTGAAGACCGTTAACTTTTCTCTCGGCGATGATTTTCCGATTTATCGATGGTTGGATGTGCTTGGACACGGAGATTTACAGATCGGGATTGAGGCGGGCATTTGGTCGGTGTTTAACATGGATCCTCATCCAAATTATGGGGGAGGAACGGAACTGGTCAACACAGACTTTTACGTGGCCATTCCGATCACTTATGCAAGAGACAAATGGTCTTTTCGCTTGAGAGGGTATCATATTTCTGGCCACTTGGGCGATGAGTACATGGTCAATCATCCGCATGTTGTGAGATTGAATCCTAGTATTGAGGCGGTTGACTTTGCAGCTTCTTATCAGGCTACGGAAGCTGTCCGTTTTTACGTTTTCCCAGGAGCCTACGTCCATAGCGACCCAACATTTCCTTGGCAGCCTATGTACCTTCAGTATGGAACTGAAGTGAGGTTTTTAGGGCAGAAGTTTTATTACTATCGCTTGTATGGAACGTTTTTTCTGGCTATGCAGTGGCGCAATTTACAACAACTCGATTGGAATTTTGATGGCACTTATCGAGCAGGTTATGAAATCTCTAAATTCCAGGGCATCGGGCGCAAAATGCGCCTTTATATCGGCTATCATCACGGCTATTCCCTGGAAGGACAATTTGCTAAAGAAAGAACTCATTACTTTGAGTTTAACTTTAACTATGGGTTCTAAGCCTCAACTTCTTGCGCTTCCACAGCAGCTTGTTTTTCAGAGAGCATATCGAAAGTTCGATCTTTGATCTTAGGGTTTTTGATATGTTGTGCCATTTGAACTGCATCATTCATCCAGTCAGGTTGATTTGATGCAATATCAGCGAGTTGTTCTATTAGCAGGTCTTTTTCAATGCAGTCTTTTACTTGTAAAAGAATGGGGAATCCTTTTTCTAATCCGTGAGCATCAAAAATATATTGGAAAACCTGGTTAAAAGCTTTTATTCTTTCTTTTTTTTCTAGGTGAGGGCTTTTAGTAAAAAGGGTGAAAAGTTCAGCTAATAGATCCCACGCGTTTAAATCGATTAAATCCAAGGAGATTTCTTTAAAATACTTTATTTGGTGTTCGTGAGTTGGCGAGTCTTCGCTGAGGCATTCGATGCCTTCAATTAAAGTTTCTGTCATTTTTTTTCTGTCGCCTGTATGAGAAAAAGCTTGGGCTATTTCTCTAAAAAAATTGATTTTTCTATGGAATTTTAAGACTTTTTTTTGCGTATTTTTTTTAGCTGCTTTTAATGCCTGAAGAGCTCTGGAATGTTCTTTTTTTTCGGTTAATATTTTTGAAAAATCGATGAGCTGTTCTACGCCTTTTATAGGGTCTCTGCTTTTTTTCATTTCCTCTATGTTAGCTTGAAATTCGAGCTCTTGAAAAAAATTGAGGAAAAATGGAGGGGGGGGGATCCTTTTAAGTTCATCGATTGTCTGTTTATTTAAGGACTTGAGGGAATTTATTATTGGATTTGAAGGGTTAACGGTGGCCAGTCTAATGATGTTTACATCGTGGTAATACATTTCCGATAATTCTTTTGATAGGGTTTTTAATTTATTGATTTCTGTGAGAAGTTGTTTTTGTTTTAATATTGAAGTAATTTGTTTGATAAATTCTTTAATTTCTTGTGAAGATTTGATGTTGAATATCGTTTTTGCACTCATGTAATAATGAACTCTAGTAAGAGCCGTGTTTTGAAGTGTTTTTCTTGCGGTGGTTTTTGTCTTTTCAACTTGATAGCAACGTTCTTCTTTTGGCGTGAAATAGAATGCATTGAAATGTGGATTTCTAAGTGATGTTATTTTTAAACTCATGTAATAATTCCTTTTATATTCCTTTAATTGGATATATTACATGATTTTGTTTTTAAGGTATTCTGTTTTTTTTATTAAATAAAGTTTTGTTTTTTTTAGTGTTTGATTGTTATGGTTTTACGAGTTTTTTTTCGTGTTCAGCAAGGAATTTTTGATAGATTTGTTTAAAAATCCGTTGTTTTACTGATTCGTTTCGGATGGATTGGGTTAAAGTGATGAGATCGGAAAAAGATAAGGAAGTTACTAGCAGTGCTTTGCAGAGTTTTTCGAGCGCTAAATCCATGCAGCCATAGAATTCAAGGGCATTTTTAATCTTTTGAATGACGCAAAGAGCTGAAGGGATATCTGTGCATTCGATGATTTGTTCGAAAATTCTTTGGAGAGCGATGATAGGTTCTTCGTGTTGAGTGGAAGAGTCTTTTTGATTCCAAAAATGAGGTTTCATTAAAATAATCTTGATGATTTCGGTGATTTCATCCAGGGCTTTTACTCTGCTAAGATGTCGGGCGGTTTTTTGAAATGTTTCTAGTTGTATGAAGGGAAGCATGTCAAAATTACTAACTAAATAAGCGTTCTTAAGCCATATTCTAATCGCTTCATTTTCGTATCCAATTTTCAAATATAATTTGGCCAGGATATTGTAGGTTCTTGTAGTGTTTTGCAATTGAACAGGTTTAGTGTCTGTTATTGTTTTGGCTAAATTTAATAATTTGATGGCTTTATTTACTTTGTTTTGATTGGGAATGTGATCGTTGATGTTTATAAATTTTTTCGCGTAACGGATCAAATGATCAATTTTTTCCACGGGGTCAGGTAGAAAACTTGTTGTATTAAGGATGATATAAAAATCGAGCTCTTCAAAAAAATCAGCGAAAATGGGGGGGGCGGGAATAGATTTTAGCTCTTTGACTTCTTCAAGATTTAAAGAGAGGAGAATTTGAATAATTGGATTGTTTTTTTGCAAAGTGATCAATTTGAGTAGTTTTGATGAAATTTTAGGGAATTTAGGATAGGTGTCGAATTCAGCTAGGATTTTTTTTAATTCAAAGATTTCAAAAAAATGTTTTTCTGCGCTCAGTTTACTGATGATCTGGGTGATAAACGTTTTTATATCGTTTTTTGATATTTGATGGACGATATTTTGGTTCATATGAAAGCGAACTAGAGTTTGCGGTCTAGATAAAATTTCAATCTTTCTTCTTTCAGCCTTGGTCGATAGTGAGGCTGGAGGTAAAGAGAGATCTGACGAAGCAAGGGGAGATAATAGCTTGTACGAGCATTGAACTGGACTTGTTGAATTCATAAAACCTGTAAAAAATATATACCGTTTGTGACTCAAGAATCGACTATTGGACGGGTTCAAAGCGCCAAAAATCGATTGCGGCAAAGTGGGCTAGTATGGGGCAGTACAACCCACTTTGCCGCAATTGATTTTTGGCAACGATCTCCCGTCCAATATTCGATTCTTGAGTCACGAATGGTATACGCTCTTGATGACTTTAGAGGTCTATTCAATAGCTAATTAATAATTTGTTTAAGATTCAAATTTTCTTTCAAAGGGACTTGCTAGTTTAATTGAAACGATATTTAAAGTATACCGTTCGTAACTCAAGAATCGTCCGCTCGGCGGGTTCAAAGCGTTAAAATCGATTGTCATAAAGAGGATGGACTGGCTTTTTTCTTTGCTCCGACAAGGCAAAAACCTTCTTTATAGATGGGGCCTTCTTTCCCGATCGGCAAGGTGCCGCTGAAGAATCTTTGATAGACCGAAAGGCCTTGCTCAGCTGTTTGCACGCAATAAAAGCAGTTGCTAATCCATTCTGATCCTTTGATCGATCCCGTTTCTCGATTAACCTGAAAACGAGAGGTGACCTTTTGACGCCAGTAGTTCTCATCTCCAAAAAGCAAGATGGGATTCGCTGGGCAGCCCCCTGTTTTTCGGCGCACTTCTTCGAGAGAATATTCAAAATCGGTGCCGATGCCTCCAGGAAGCAAAATAGGAAAGTCGAGATAAAATTCCGCCTGTCTTTCAACGAGCCGATCAAGGCGGTAGGTCATTTTTCCATCGATGTATTCATTTTGTTTTTGCTCATTGACAACGCTTCCGTCTTTAGGACGAAAATCGACGATATTTGCACAAGAGAGGATGCCGAGAGAGCGGGCTACTCGGTTGGCAAGGGCCATGGCGCCAGGACCTCCCCCTGTAACGACAGCTAGAGGAGTGTCTTTGCTTAAAAGGGGGTGGCTCGCTTGGTTTCGCATCTGTAAAATGCCAGACCAAAGAGTGTGCAGCTCCTGCTCAAAATTGCCTTCTTCGAGATTCGAGCCGTAGACGCCGAATACAGTAGCTTTACGAAAATCTTCGACAAGGGGAAGGGGAACGAACATGCCCGTTTCTTTATCTGTTTTAAAAGAATATTGCAAAATTTGTTTAGTGACGTCGTCGACCCAGAAAACGGGGATGCCGAATTTGGCGAGATCGACAAGCATGGCCCGATCTTCTTGAGAAAAATACCCTCCATGCGTGGCGGAAGGATATTGAAAGTAAATCCTTTTCAAGCAGCGTTGGACAAGATCATTGAGCAGCATCCGTTTTAAAAGAGGTGTGGGAAAATGGCGGGAGAGCAAAATGCCTTGCGATGTAATCAAGCCTGTCTCGATCGCTTGAAGGAAAGGGTAGGCAGGTTGATGTTCAATGTATTTTTCCACGACAAGCGATTGTCTTGCGGGATGGGCGAGGCCTGGAAATTCATATTTGTAAGGGTCTCGGATAATCCAGTCTTTGGCTTGCAAACCGAGCAGTTGAGTGCCTTTGACCACGAAAACTGCAGCGAGGTCGTTTTTGGGTTCGGGAGCTGTTGCAAAGGCGTGAAAGAGACTTGCGGGGTCTTCCAGGGCGGATTGAAGTTGGTCTCGATCTGCAAAAAAGATGTGTTCGCGGTGAGGTTCCAGCGTGTAAAATTCAAGAGGGATGTCGTCGAGAATTTGGTTGCTTGCGCCATAAAGTTCATAAATATCCCCCGAGTCAAACGTGTCGGGTTGAAGTACGTTTGCGCTCAAATGGCGGTAGCCCTGCGGAAGAAGCTGATCGACAACACGTGCATAGACTGTTCGTATATGCAGGGGGGCGGTACGGACGAGTAAAACATCTTGATCGTGGATGATGCGAGGGGCGTCAGGCTCCATTTGATGATCGAGGTGGAGCAGCTGGCGCGTTTGCGACATGTTTTTGGTTAAAGCTTTAGCAAGGGTCGGCAATAGGCCGTAGATGCTAGGTGCATATTTGATGACCCCATCGAGCAACGATAAAAACGCGACGGTTCTTCCCCCGATTTTTTCTAAAATGAGAGAACCGCTCCCTTCCAGGCCGCCTAAAGAAAGAAGAGGCCGTCCTTTGCGATCCGATCTTCCGAACATTCGCATAAGATAGTCGGGATCGCGGACGCGGCGCCGTTCATCGGCGGCAAATAATTTGCCGATATAAGCGCCAGGTTCTAAAAGAGCCAGCATAGCTTTGGCTAATTCTCCTAGAGCGATCAGCTCCACTTTGACAAGAGCGGTAGAAGTTTTTCGGTCCCATTGGTATTCGCGGCCGATTCCATTGAGTCCTAATTGCGCGAGCGTGCTTTTGACATTGAAATAAACAAGCCTCGGTTCAATGTCATAGCCTACAAAAGCTGGAGAGATGTGTTTGATTTTGACGGAGGCGATTCTTTTTGTGTCGCTGATGTTTTGGATGTCTGTAATGAATCCGTCCGGCGTAACAAGATCATAGTGATGTGCGGTGAGGTAGCTTTCCATAATTTATGCTTTTTTTTGTTTTTCGTAGCGTCCCATCAAGTGCGTGTGGGCGATGATATGGCCTTGCATAGCCTTTTCGACTTCTTGTTTTGAGGCTCCGCTCTTGAGGTTGAGCTTTTCGTCTAGAGCGTAAAGTTTGAAAAAATAGCGATGCTCTCTATCTGGCGGGCAAGGGCCGACATATTCGAGCTTGCCATTTGTGCTTTTTCCGATGAGGCCAGGTGGGATCGTATCTTCTTCGATGCGATGCAGTGTTGGAGGCAAATTAAAAATAATCCAGTGGTCATACATTTGATCTGCTCGAACGAAAGAGGGGACGTCGGGATCGTCTATGATGAGCACAAGTGCTTTGGCGTGGGCGGGAACGTTTTGAATCTCAAGGGGCGGGCTGATGTTTTCTCCCTCGCATGTATATTTCATGGGGATTTTCCCTCCTTCGGGAAAAGCGGAGCTACTGAGTTTCATGGGCGACCTCTTGAGATAAATTCTTGTAATCTATAGAATCAACTAGTTATGCCATTTTCGATTGGCAGCTTGGTTTTTTTACTCCGGATGGGAATCTATTACTATTTTTCACTCTAGCAGAAAAATAAAATGAAGGAAATGTCTATTATTTCTCGCAGTTTCGGTACCCACGATGGTTCATTTCATGCGGATGAGGTGACAGCGTGTTCTTTGCTGCTGTTGCTGGACTGCATTGATCGGGATAAAGTTTTTCGAACGCGCGATCCTGACGTACTCAACCGATGCGACTATGTTTGCGATGTGGGAGGGGTTTATCAGGCTGATCGCCGTCGCTTTGATCATCATCAGATCGATTATCAAGGCGCTATGAGCAGCGCGGGGATGGTTCTCCTCTATCTTAAAGAAAAATCATTTATTGACGCTCACGTCTATGATCACTTTTACAAAAGTCTCATTATGGGCGTCGATCAGCATGACAACGGAGTGGCCCGCTCTGAAATCGGCACGGCCTCTTTTTCCCACGTCGTTTCAAATTTTTTGCCGATTACTTATGATGTTTCTCCAGAAGAGATGAATGAAGCTTTTTTTTGCGCCGTCGATTTTGTCCTTGGGCATTTAGACCGGATGCGCCAGCGGCTAAAATACACGCTGGCTTGCCGCAACATTGTACAAGAAGCGATGCTTCGCGCCGAGCCTGTCATCCTTTTTGAAGAGTCAATCCCTTGGATGGACAATTTTTTCGAGCTAGGAGGCGAGGTGCATCCCGCGCAATTTGTCATCATGCCTGCCGGCAAGCATTGGAAGCTCAGAGGCATTCCTCCTTCTAATCATGAGCGCCTTCAAGTTCGAACGCCTCTGCCTCAGCATTGGGCGGGACTTCGGGAGGAAGATTTGAAAAAAATCTCAAAAATCCCCGGCGCTATTTTCTGCCACAAAGGGAGGTTTATCTCCATTTGGGAAACAAAAGAAGACGCCATCCGCGCTTCCCGCATAGTACTTAGCCTATAGGAATCTCATGTCAACAGTTTTTGAACTCATCATCAATGGAAAACTCCCTTCCACGAAAGTCTACGAAAGCGAGCATGTCCTTGCCATTGAAGACATCCACCCTGTCGCTCCCGTCCACATCCTCATCATGCCAAAAAAACCAATCCCCGATTTTCAGCACGTCGAAGCTCAAGATTGGCCTATCATCCAAGAAATGCTCCAAGCCGCCCAGCAAATCGCTGAAGAAAAAGGTCTCGTCGAAGACGGCTATCGCCTCCTCACCAACAACGGCGCCAACGCCGGTCAAATCGTTTTCCATTTGCATTTTCACCTCATCGGTGGAAAAGTTTTAAACCATATCGGGTGAGTCGTTTGTCTTGGGGCTTCGCCCCAAACCCCACTAAAGGGCTGTCGCCCTTTAGAATCCCTTTTGTTTTTTTCAAAATGTTTCGATAGAAAAATTTATGCAATAAGTACACGGGATTCTAAAGGGCGATAGCCCTTTAGTGGGGTTTGGGGCGAAGCTCCAAGCGACTTTCATATTCGGTAAATTTTTGGGGGAGATCTTCGTAGATCCAGTTTTGTAGGCGCGCGGCGTTTTGAGGGAGGGGGATATTTTTGGCGTATTTTGTGAGAAGGTAGGCGAGGAAAGGGCGGTCTTCGAGGTGGGTGGCTAGACGGTAAAGGGGTTCTGCTTGGGTGGGTTTGTATTGATAGGCTTTTGAGAAGGCTTTGATGATTTCGTGGGAGGGGTAGTTGAGATCTTTTTTTAGGCATGCAATGCAGTAGAGGGACCAGAATAGCTCTTCGCTGTCTCCTCCGAGCGAAATTCTTTGTTCGTAGTAGAAGAGGGCTTGAGGGAATTGTTGAGCGTGGGTGTAGCATTGCGCTAGATAAAAGGTGTATCTGGGGTGGTGAGGGTCTTTTAGGAGGGCTTTTTCTAGAATTTTTGCATCTTCTAGGTATTTTTGGGGGTTTTGGGCGCGGCTGCCTGAGTTTTCATCGTAGATGAGGATGGCTGGCAGAGTTTCTTTTGAAGTGGGTTGAGTGGAGGAGAGGGATTCATGGAGGACTCCGTGCCATGTCCAATTGAGGTGGTTGTTGATGAGGAAGATTTTGAGGAATTCTGATGTTTTTCCTCGGGCTGTGATCAAGTAACAATCTTTTTGGAGAGCGAAGATATCGAGAGGAGGGGAGGGGAGCAGCCATTCATCGGCATCGATGAAGAGAAGGTAATCTCCTTTTCCTTGCGAGGCTTGGAGAACCTCGTTGCGATTGTGAGAAAAATCAACCCAGGGCCGTTCGAGAAGTTCTCCTGGAACGTCTTTGAGGTAAGAGAGGATTTTTTCTTGCGTTCCGTCGGAAGAGCCGGTATCGGCGATGACCCAATAGTCGATAAGAGGTTTGATGGATAAAAGGCACCGTTCGATGATGGAGCTTTCATTTTTTACGATCATATTGAGGCAAATCGTTTTCATAAAGCTCCGGATAAAATGTTGATGTTGGTTTGGACGATGGTTTTCGTTTTGGGAGGGACTTTGGGATTTTGGGATAACGCTTGATAATGCATGAGGGATTCTTCTCGGTTGCCGATTTGACAAGACAATTCAGCGAGTTTGAGCTGAAGAAGATAGTCGTAGACAGCGTGTTGGATTTTTAAGGCTTTTTGGGGGATAGGAAGATCAAAAGCTTCTTTGGCGGTAAGATAACCTAGGATATGGCTTTCCATGAGTTGGAATTGTACGGCCAAGCGATATAAAGGCTCGGCGCGAGATGGATCGTAGTGAAAAGCGGCTAGAAAACTGTCGATGATCCGTTCGTGGGATGTTTGTAGATCGCTTTGAAGACAGCCTATGCAATAAAGAGACCAAAACATCTCTTCTTGGGAGGTTTTGTCTCCCATCT
Organism: bacterium; assembly: GCA_021780355.1. Lineage (GTDB taxonomy): Bacteria > Chlamydiota > Chlamydiia > Chlamydiales > SM23-39 > SZAS-17. Next base: position 9,747 of record JAJXYX010000096.1, read on the forward strand.
CTACGCGGCGTTGATATTGTTTGAGCGCAGTTTCTAATTCGCCGAAAACAGCGTAGCTTTGCGCCAAATAAAATACATATCGGGCATTGCTAGGGTCTTTTTGCAAAGCTTTTTCAAGGATGGCGATATCTTTTTGCCATTTGTCAGGGTCTGAAGACCTTGCTCCTGGCACGTGATTATATTCGTTGATGATCCCTTCGAGCAGATCGCCTTGCGTTGCGTAGGGGTGAACGAGCGATTCATGCAAAACTCCTTCCCATTTCCAAAGAGGATCGTTCTTGATGAGAAGAATTCTTTGAAAAGTGACATTTTTTCCGATCATCTTAGCTGTGTAATAATCTTTATCTGGATTGAGTTTGATTTTTTTCATTTATCTTGGTTTTTATATTTAAATCGAAATTTAATAGATCGTTTTTGTTTACATCAATGAAATTTTTTAGGTCTTTGTTTTTTTGGTGGCCTTGAAGGTGATCAGCCGGCAAGCCTTGGCGTAAGAACTTTCGTTAACAAAATATTTGCAATATATTAACTATTCTTTTAAAATCAGGCCTGTTTTTCGTTCAAAACAAGGAGATTTTTATGGCTCACCATGTATCGTTCGCTGTCGAAGAAAAACCGCAGAGTGCGTTTTATATGAAACCCTATAGAAAAAAGGAATATAGAGATCGAGAAAAACCCTCTTTAGAAGAAACTAGCGCTAAAGTGCAAGAGCTTACAGAGCACGCGCGAGAGTTATTTCCGCAATATTCAAGTTCATCGGATTTCCAGGGAGAGTCTTGGTGCTTTCGCAATGCTCCTGTTTTGCTGACAGGAGGAACGATAGCCGGCGGTTTTTTAGTTTTATTGGTCAATACGATTATCAGTTGGTCGACCCAAACGCTTTGGCATAATTTAGGGCAGTCGGCCTCTCTTGCGCTCATTACGATTGGAAGCGGCAAGGCTTGGCATACTTATAGCCGGAATAAAAAAGCTGCAGAAGTGCGAAGAGAGGAAATGAAGCTCGATTTGCAAATTGAATTCACTCAAAATCAGCTTCTTTTTTTACAAAAGTGCCTTCAAACCGTTGGAGTAGCGATGCGGCAAGACTATAGTGAGTTTCCTACGGCTTATTTGGAACTGTCCCTTGCCATGGATACAGCAGAAGAAGGCATTGTTCCTCCTGATTTAAAAACAAAATGGGAAATGATTGGGGATTTGATTCATGCCCATGCAGAAAGTTCTGAGCAAGGGGCTAAGGAGATGGCTATCGAAGAAATCAGAGAGTTTATTGAAAAGAGAATCATCCCTAGGATTCACTATTATTCTAAACAATTAAAAGAAAGGCTTACGACGCTTAGAAATTCTTCTCTTGCGGATGAAAGTAAAAGGGACTCTAGTGAAAGCAAAAAATTGCTAGGGCTCTCTCCTCTGAGGGATTATAAAACGGGAGGATCAATTCAAGAAACTCCCTAAAATTGCAATGATTTCGATATCCTCCTCTTTCTGATCGTTTTTTTTGTAAAAAAAAACAGAATTCTAAAGGACGAAAGTCCTTTATACTGAAGAAAGCTGAAGAATCGGCTTACAGGCGGGTTCAAAGCGCCAAAAATCGATTGTCATAAAGGGGGGGGATTGCCTCGATAGAACCCCCCTTTATGACAATCAATTTTTGGCGCTTTGAACCCGCCTGTAAGCCGATTCTTCAGCTTTCTTCGGTATAGCTGGGTTTGGGGCAGGCCCTAACGCGATTTCTAGTCGACAAGGTTTGATCGATGGCATACACTGCGATTCATGAGAAAAGGGATGGACATGCGATTTTTTTTCATTTTATTGAGTACAGCTCCGATGGTATTCCAGGCAGCTTTGACGGAAGAGGAGGGGCTGAGGAGAGTGCAGGCGCATTTGCTTTTGGATGATTTGTCGTCAGCATTTGATGAGGTTTTGCATTTAGCAGAGGAGTTTCCTGATTCAAAGGCTGTGGGATCGGCTTTGGTTGAGGTGTTGGCTGCTAATGGGATGGAGGAAGATGCATTAGATTCTTGGCATAGATTGTCGGCGAAGTATCCTGAGCTGCTAGTGGATCGGCATTTATTGGAAGAGCTGTCTTGGGGCGTTTTGAAAAAGGGGCTCCAGTCGAATCAGTACGGCATTAGACTTACATCTTTGATTGGGGCTTATTTGACGAGGGATGCGAGGGCCGTGCAAATCCTCGTGCGCATGCTGCGCGATTCGAATGCGATGATCCGCAGTGTGGCCGTGCAAATGTCAACGGGATATGCGGACGCTGTTTTGAAAGATGAGATTGCGAGGCTGCTCAAAGAGGAGAAAGTGTGGATGGTCCGCTTGGAGGCGATTCGTGCGGCGGGCGCACTTCGGATGAAATCTCTTGTGCCGAGATTGCAAGCGTATGTGATGGCTGATAAGAGTACCTTTGAAGAGCGCGGCGCTGCCATTGAAGCTTTGGTTCGAATTTATGATCAAATCAGTTTGCCCGAGTGGAAAAAATTAGCCTCGAGCAATCGAGCCGGGCTTCGTCATTTGGCCTGCGTTTTGACGGCCCATTTTACGCTCGATGAAGCAAAAGAAGATATCGTCCGATTGATAGGAGATCCTCATCCTGATGTACGGATCGCAGCGATCAATGCTTTTGGATTGCATTATCGCAAGCAAATGGCCGAAGAAGAGGCGAGGGAAGCTATTGAGCCGGTTTTAAAAGATTCTGATCCAGCTGTGGCCATTACCGCTGCTTGGGCTGCGATTTTAGTCGATCCTGAATTCGGCCAGCCTTACATGGCTGAATGGCTTGCCGATTCATTGTCTGAAAATCGAAGGTTTGCGTCTGCAGCTTTGGCTGCAACGGGGGATCGGTGCGTCGGTCTTGCACTGCAAAATTTGCAAGAAAATGCAGATCCCTATGTGCGCGCAAATATAGCTCAGGGGCTTCTTGGGCAGAGGATCGAAGTGGCGGCTTGCTGCGATATGCTCCATGAATTTTTACAAAATGAAAAACGGATGTGGATGCAAGATACTCGGCGAAACCCCCTTTTTTCCGTTTTAGCCCCAAGCCAAATACGGCACAATGATCAAATCCCTAATTATCCAGAAGCCATCGATCATATGACGCGCCTTGAGATGGTTTCTGCTCTTGCTATCGTGGAAGATCCTAGGGCTCTCGATGCATTAAAATCTTTTTTGCAAAGAAAATCGTGGGGCGTAACAGGCGTTGCAGCAGCTACGCTTTTAAGAGAGGGGGATGAACAGTCGCTCGAGATGGTGCGTCAGCTGGTGAAAGATGCTGATCCGAATGTGCGGCTGCAGGCTTGTTTGGTCTTGGCGATGATGGGACGGGATGAAACAGTGGTGAAAGAGCTCGAGTCTGCCTATGTAGGTGCAAGCCATGAGAGAAAACTGCATATTTTAGAGGCGCTGGGGAGGATCGGGCATATGGAAACCTTGAATTTTCTGATTAGCACATTAAGAGAGCCGTTCCCTATTTTGCGCATCTGCGCTGCAGCGGCATTAATTCAAACGGTCAACAGGTAAAGCAATATGACGAAGATAGAACAGGTAAAAAAACATCTCGAGGCCAATCAGATAGACGGGTGGCTTCTTTATGATTTTCATGGAAGCAATTCTTTAGCCCGCACGTTTTTAGAGATTCCTCCCCAGGCTGTAACGACCCGTCGGTTTTTCTATTGGATTCCTGTCAAAGGATCTCCGATAAAATTAGTTCACGCGATTGAAAGCCATGTGTTAGACCGCTGGCCTGGAGAAAAAAGGCTTTTTTCTTCTTGGCAATCCTTGCAAAGCGAGCTGCAAACTCTTTTGAAAGGATCAAAACGGATTGCCATGGAGTACTCTCCCAATAACTCGATTCCTTATATTTCCAAAGTGGATGCAGGAACAGTCGATCTGATCCGCTCTTTTGGTTCTATGGTTGTCAGCAGCGGTCAATTTTTGCCCTACTTTACAGCTGTTTTTAATGAAGTTCAAGGCCAGGGCTTGATTCGAACGGGGAAAGCTTTGGAAAGGATCGTTGACGATACATGGAAATGGATCGAATCGCATCTTCAGAAAAAACAAAAGATCACAGAATATGATGTGCAGCAAAAAATGTTGGCCGATTTTGCAGCGGCCGATCTCTTGACTGATAACCCGCCGATTGTTGCGACAAATGCCCATAGCGCAGATCCCCACTACGAGCCGCAGCGGAGCGGATCTTCTCTGATTTGCCCAGGCGACTGGATCCTTCTCGATTGCTGGGCTAAAGAAAAACACCCGGGCTCCATTTTTGCCGACATGGCTCGAGTGGGCATTGCTGCCTTATATCCGAGCGCTAAGCAGCAAGAGCTTTTTCATATCGTCCGAGAAGCTCAAGCGGCCGCTACGGAGCTAGTGAAAAGTCGTTTTGCCGCTCATCAGCCGCTCATGGGATGGGAAGTGGATGCGGCGGCCCGCAGCGTGATCAATGAAGCTGGCTACGGTGAATTTTTTATTCATCGAACAGGCCATAACATAGAAACGAGCGTCCATGGCAGCGGCGCTAATATGGATGACCTAGAGATGCATGATGAAAGGCCTGTTATCCCTAATACGGCCTTTTCTATCGAGCCGGCCATCTATTTGCCTAATGAGTTTGGCGTTCGTCTCGAATATGATCTTTATGTCCACAAAGACGGCAAGGTAGATATCGTTTGCGGCGAACAAAATGCGATTGCGACCCTTCAGGTCGATTAATTGTCTTCAACAAGGACGTATTCTTGAAAAAGCATTGTTTGAAGCTTTTGAAACTCTTCTGCAAAATTTTCTGAGAACTTTTCTTTTCTTTCCATGACTTTGAATTCTTGATGGTCCGGATTGAGGAAATGATTTTCTCCCTCTTGAGCTCGGTATATTTGAGGAGCCGAATTTTGCGAGAGAAGCCCTGTGGTCGTTAGCTCGAGAGCGATTTGTTTTAAACAGCCTCGCACAGGAATTGAGGGGGCTTGTTTGTCTTTAGGGATGAAATAGTCGTCTTGGCCAAAATGTTTTCGGTCCTCTCTACGGATCATTTTTGATTTGATGTTTAAGGATCCTAAATCGTTAAAATGGACTGCTTGGATGAAGGGGGATCGGGCAATTGCTGAAAGTATGGCGGTCGTCAAGGTATGCTGGAAAATATGCATTTCTTTGTAATTATGTTTTCTAAGAAGAGCTCTTTCTCTTTCTATAGGAGAATTTTTATCTAAAACGGCGATTTCGGGAATGGGTTTTCGCGTGATTTCCAATTCGTGCATAAATCGGGCTGCTACAGAAAGCCAAGCTTCGCTCGCTTTCTGCAAAGTAGCCCCTTGTATAGGTAAATGGCGTTGGATCTCTGTTAATGTTTTTTCTTCAATATAAATGCCGCATGAAGAAAAGAGTGGATCTCGATGAATTTTTTCAAAATGTAATGTTCCGTCTGCAAGTAAAAAATCTTTACTTAAAAAGGTTTGCCATGCATGGACTCTTCGTTCTTGCTGCTCAACGGCAAGATATTTTTTGGATTTGTTCCATAAAACAGACGCGAAATGGGTCAAAGGGAACGACGCAAAGGAGGCTACTGCTAGGCCGATCGGCATAGATGTTCCGCTTGCCGCTAAAAAAGCGAAGATAAGGACGGACGCGGCGAGCGCGACTGCGGCGACGCATGCGACAACAGCCGCTGTTTTGAGAGCTACATGGCAAAAAGCATTCCAGCGGATTTCGCTTTGAGGAGAGGTGATATACCAATGATTTAAAGAAGGCGTTATATCTGTAGTTGCCATGATAGAGTGATTCCTTTGATTTTCTCGCGGGAAAGTATAGGCCTGAGAGTTTAAGATCGCAAGGTCAAAAAATGAATGGCAAGTTGTTTCATGCGCAAATGGATGTGGGCTAGTCCATTGGAGCGGTTAGGAGAGAGTTGTCCCATGATGCCGAGCTCGGCGAGAAAGTGGGGCGGAGAGGTGAGCAGCGTTTCCGGCGTTTCTCCGTTATAGACGGTTAAAAGAAGGGCGGCTAGTCCCGCTGAAATCAGAGCGTCGGAAGAGGCTTCAAAATATATTTTCCCTTCTTTTAAGGAGGCGTGCAGATGCAAAATACTTTGACATCCACTGACGATTCGATCCGCGGTTTTACATTCTTTTGGATAGGGGGGGAGGGCCTTGCCCATTTCAATCAGCGCGCTATATCTGGCTTCGGTCGAACCCAAAGTGAGAAATTTATTTTTCAGCTCGTCAGATTTTTTTTGAAACGTCTCGCTCATATAGAGAAGAGTGTAGTTGAAAAAAAGAAAAAAATCCAGAAAATGTGTTGACATTAAACGGGAAAATACGCTTTCATGGTAAGCATTTCCGAGTCGAAATAGTTATGGCCAAAGAAGAAACGATTAAAATGGACGGCAAGGTAGAAGAGCTGTTGCCAAACATGCACTTCAGTGTCGTCCTTGAAAATGGAATGCGCGTCATTGCCCACTTATGTGGAAAGATGCGCATGAGAAATATTCGCGTTTACGCAGGTGACACGGTCACTGTAGAGATGTCGCCTTATGATTTGACCAAAGCTAGAATTACTTATCGTCAAAAATAAGCAGTGAACAGTTTTTTTACCTCAGAAAAGCCGAAGCTTTCGTAAGGAAAGAAGAGGTTTTTTTTGTGGTGGAAAATTTTTGAGGCGTCTCGGTGGAAATGGATTGATTTAATTGTGCTTAATACAGTACCATTTCAATCTTTTGAAAGAGTTGTGAACGCCCAGGTAGCTCAGTGGTAGAGCACATGCATGGTAAGCATGTGGTCGTAGGTTCAATTCCTATCTTGGGCATAAAAAATTTCTAGAGCCTTACGGAGGATGTTTAGATGGCAAAAGAAAATTATCAGAGAAATAAACCGCACGTTAACATCGGTACAATCGGACACGTCGACCACGGCAAGACGACTTTAACCGCAGCAATCACGAAGGTGTTGGCTCAGAAAGGTCATGCAAAATTCCGTGACTACGGATCGATCGATAATACGCCTGAGGAAAAAGCGCGCGGGATTACGATTAACGCTTCCCACGTTGAATACGAAACAGAGAAGCGTCACTATGCTCACGTAGACTGCCCAGGTCACGCTGACTACGTTAAAAACATGATTACTGGTGCCGCTCAAATGGACGGCGCGATCCTCGTGGTTGCAGCGACAGACGGTCCAATGCCTCAAACAAAAGAGCATATTTTGCTCGCTCGCCAAGTAGGTGTTCCTGCGATTGTTGTCTTCTTGAACAAGATGGACATGATCGGCAAAGGGGACGAAGAGCTGGTTGAGCTAGTTGAGATGGAATTGCATGAACTGCTCGAGTCCAAAGGCTACAAAGACGTACCTATCATCCGCGGTTCTGCATTAAAAGCTTTGGAAGGCGATCCTGAGTATGTACAGGCGATCATCAAGTTGATGGACGTTGTGGATGAAAAGATCCCAACACCTGTCCGCGAAGTGGACAAGCCTTTCTTGATGCCGATTGAGGACGTGTTCTCCATCTCTGGCCGCGGTACAGTGGTAACTGGCCGAGTAGAGAAAGGAAAGATCCGAGTCAACGATAAGCTTCAACTCGTCGGCATCCGCGATACGCGTGAATCTGTAGCGACCGGTCTTGAAATGTTCAATAAAGTATTGGACGAAGCTCTCGCTGGTGAAAACGTCGGCGTTCTCCTCCGTGGTATTGAAAAAGGTGATGTAGAGAGAGGAATCGTGTTAGCGGCTCCAGGAACCTGCACTCCTCATACGAAATTTAAAGGAACAGTTTATATTTTGACAAAAGATGAAGGCGGCCGTCATAAGCCTTTCTTCACTGGATATAGACCTCAATTTTATTTCCGTACAACTGACGTGACGGGAACAGTAACTCTCCCAGCGGGAACAGAGATGGTGATGCCAGGTGATAACGTAGAGTTAGAAGCTGAACTCATCCACCCAGTTGCGATGGAAGAGGGAATGCGTTTTGCGATCCGTGAAGGCGGCCGTACGATCGGTGCCGGAACTGTATCCAAGATCATTAAGTAATTTTGAGAAAGGAGAGGAGAAGGAAAGCTTAAGCTTTCCTTCTCCTTTCTCATGTGGGTGTGTAGCTCAGTTGGTAGAGCAGCGATCTCCAAAGTCGCCGGTCGGGGGTTCGAGTCCCTCCGCACTCGTTTTATGATGCCTGCTTCTTGTAAATAGGGGCGGGGTATTTGAGGGGAATAAGGATGACTACACTTACTACGCGTCAAAAACAAAAGAAACTTTCCTATTTTCGATCTGTGCAGGATGAGCTAAAAAAAGTGACCTGGACATCGAAAAAAGAATTGCTGCTTTGCACCAAAGCGGTCATTATTGCAACGTTTGTTTTTGGATTTGCTATTTACTTTGTTGACTTAGCTCTTCGCGGCGTGTTGGATGGAATCGGTAGTCTTGTACGAATGATATTTGGTTGAGGGAATAGGTATGTTGAAGTGGTACGTTGTCCAGGTTATCTCCAGCCATGAAAAAAAAGTAAAAAAAGCGATTGAAGAATATCTCGAAGCTAAAGGCATGAGAGAGTTCATTCATGATGTTTTAGTTCCTACTGAAAATGTCTCGGAAGTGAAACGGGGACAGCAAAAGATCAGTGAAAAAAGGATGTGGCCTGGCTATATCTTAGTGAAAATGGAATTTACAGATGATTCCTGGGCTTATATTAAAGATACCCCGGGCGTCATTGATTTTCTCGGCGGAGAAACGCCGACACCTCTTTCTGAAAAAGAGGTAAATGACATGATGAAAGAGCTTGAGGACAGGCAAAAAGGCATTGTCCAAAAGCATAAAGTTGACGTGGGTGACCATGTAAAGATTACCGATGGGGTTTTTGTGAACTTTGTTGGTACAGTTACAGAAGTGCAGCACGATAAAGGACGTCTTAGCGTGACCGTTTCGATTTTCGGGCGGGATACGCGAGTCGATGACTTGGAATTCTGGCAGGTGGAGCAAGTCCCCAGCGAGACTTCCATGTAGGAAAAAACATGAGGAGAGAGCCGCAAGGCTTTCGTTTGAACTCAGAGGAGAGAAATGGCAAAGAAGCTTGTTAAAGTCATTAAACTGCAGATTCCTGCAGGGAAAGCGAATCCAGCCCCGCCTATAGGTCCCGCTCTCGGTTCCGCAGGGGTGAACATTATGGCTTTCTGTAAGGAATTTAATGCGAAGACGCAAGATAAGGCTGGAGATATTCTTCCTGTCTTAATCAATGTCTATGCAGATAAAACATTTACTTTCGTAACGAAGCAGCCGCCTGTATCACGAATGATTCTCAAGGAATTGGGGATTGAATCGGGATCGAAAGTTCCTAACAGGGACAAAGTCGGTAAGTTGAAAAAATCCCAAGTGCAGAAAATTGCTAAGCAGAAAGTCGCAGATATGCGGATTGTTTCTGAAGAAGCAGCTTTGCAGATGGTGATGGGAACGGCCCGTTCGATGGGCGTCGACATAGTGGAGGGATAACATGGCAAAACGATCTAAACGAATGAGAGCTGCCGATCAACTCGTCGATCCTACAAGGATCTATAAGTTGGAAGAAGCGATAGAGATTTTGCAAAAATGTCCTCCAGTTAAATTCGATCAGTCTTTCAATATCTCTTTGAAAATTGGCGTGGATCCTAAAAAATCTGATCAGCAAGTCAGGGGCACAGTCTCTTTGCCGCACGGCACAGGACAAAAAGTCGTCCTTGTCGTCATTGCAAAAGGCGATAGAGCTAAAGAAGCTTTGGATGCCGGAGCGGATTTTGTAGGCGCTGATGAGTTATTGGAGAAAATTAAAGGCGGATGGACAGATTTTTCTGCCCTGATTGCAACTCCCGATATGATGAGAGAGCTTGGAAAGTTAGGTAAAGTCCTCGGTCCCCGCGGTCTTATGCCTACGCCAAAAGCTGGCACTGTAACGAACGAGATTGCTAAAGCCGTTAAAGAAGTGAAAGCTGGTAAAATTGAATTTAAAGTCGATAAAACCGGCGTTGTGAACAGTCCTGTAGGAAAAATTTCTTTCCAACAAGAAAGTATCGCGGAAAACGTGAAGGCTTTGCTAAGTGCGGTCAACCGAGCAAAACCAGCTAGCTCTAAAGGCGTGTTTTTACGCTCTCTTTATTTATCTAGCACGATGGGGCCTGGTTTGAAAATTGATTTACAGTCAATGCTAGTAGCATAAAAGGAGATTTGACATGAGAAAAGAAAAACAACTCCTTTTAGACGAGATTAAAGATAAAATTGATGCAGCGAAAGCGATGATCATCACGAGCTACAAAGCTCTGGCGCCTAATGCGTCTTGGGTTTTGAGAGATCAGTTGGCCAAGTTAGGTAGCCAGCTCGAAGTGGTGCGTAAGCGCGTATTTTTGAAAGCCGCTGAACAGTCAGGGGTCAAAATCGACGAGGCTCTTTTAAAAGGGCATGTAGGAGTCGTTTTTGTCGACCAAGCTGATTCACTGCCTTCAGCTAAAGTCATTTTTAAATTTTCTGAAGAAAATTCCAAAGTATTGGAAGTGCTTTGCGGCCAGGTTGAAGGGATCATGAGACCCGGAGCCGAGGTCGAAATGCTGTCCAAACTGCCTGGAATCGACGAAATGAGGGCGGAGCTAATCGGTCTGTTTATCGCTCCTATGGCACAAATGCTCTCTGTCCTGGAGCAAAAAAGTCAACAAAATGAAGAGGTAATACTGTGAGTCACGAAGTAATTGATGAAATTGTCGAAAAGTTAAGCAAATTGTCTGTGCTTGACATGGCGAAATTAAAAGACGCGCTAGAACAAAAGTGGGGCGTAAAGGCTGCCGTAGCGTCGGCTGCCCCTGCTGGTGGTGCTGCTCCCGCTGCAGCAGCTTCCGAGTCGACTGAATTTAAAGTCACTCTGGAAGGTCCAGTACCTGATGATAAGAAGATTGCAATCATTAAAGCAGTCCGCGAAATCACAGGTCTTGGCTTGAAAGAAGCGAAAGACATGGTCGAAGGAGCTCCTAAAGAGCTGAAGGCATCTTCTCCTAAAGCGGAAGCTGATGAGATTGCCAAGAAACTGCAGGCCGCTGGTGCCAAAGTGACTTTGACGGGCCTGTAAGAAACTTTTTCCTTTGTTATTTACCGTATTTTTTTACGGTAAATAACTTGGAAGTTGATTTGTTTGTTTGAGCAGCGTAAAGTAGCCTACAGAAAGCTAGTGTCTAGCTTTCTGTTGTCTACATTTCTATTGCCGTGAATTTTTGGCACAAAAGATTAATTGAGGAGCATAGCCCATGCTAAAAAAGCCGCCTAAACGGGTGAGTTTTCGCGAAAGGGAAGAAATTATCGATCTTCCTAACTTGATCGAGATTCAAATTAAGTCTTATAATCAATTTCTCCAAGCACATCTTCTCCCTCACGAAAGGGAAAACATAGGTCTTCAGGAAGTGTTCAGCGAAATATTTCCTATAAAGTCCTATGATGAAAAGACTGTGCTGGAATTTTTATCCTACAATCTTGGCGTGCCTAAATATTCTCCAGAAGAGTGTATCCGCCGGGGAATTACGTTCAATGTGACTGTCAAGGTCAAATTCCGCCTAACCGATGAGACGGGGATTAAGGAGGAAGAGGTCTACATGGGTACGATCCCTGTGATGACCGACAAAGGAACGTTTATCGTCAACGGAGCGGAACGGGTCATCGTTTCCCAGCTCCACCGCTCTCCAGGTATATCCTACGAGCAAGAAAGGCACCTTAAAGGAACGATGATCTATTCGTTCCGGATCATTCCGTATCGCGGCAGCTGGCTTGAAGCTTCTTTTGATAGCAATGATTTAGTCTACATTTATATTGATCGTAAAAAAAGGCGACGAAAGATTTTGGCTTCCACGTTCATTAGAACGCTGGGCTATTCGACCGATGCAGATATTATTGAAGAATTTTTCGAGACGGTCAAAGTAAAGATTAAATCAGAGAAAGACTTTGTCAAACTGGTTGGAAAAATTCTGGCCGAAGACGTGGTCGACGAGCAGACCGGTTTGGTGTTTGGAAGAGCGAGCGAAAAGCTTACGACGTCCATGCTGAAACGAATGATCGATGAAGGAGTTCAATCTGTCCGCATTGCTGAAGAAGCAGATGAAACGCATCCGATCATTAAAATGCTTTCGAAGGATACAACAGATTCGTATGAGTCTGCTTTGAAAGATTTTTATCGTAAAATTAGACCAGGCGAGCCTCCTACTTTATCAAACGCTCGTTCTGCGATTATGCGCCTCTTTTTCGATCCGAAAAGATACAACTTAGGTCGAGTAGGCCGCTATAAGTTGAATCGTAAGTTGGGTATGGGCACAACAGATGAAGATTTAGCTGTCGTTACGCTGAAAAAAGAAGACGTTGTAGCAGCGCTTAAGTATTTAATCCGTCTGAAAATGGGCGATGAGCATGCTTTTGTGGATGATATTGACCACTTGGGCAATCGACGCGTCCGTTCAGTGGGCGAGTTGATCCAAAACCAGTGCCGCATCGGACTGGCCCGTATGGAAAAAATCATTAAAGAGCGTATGAATCTTTTTGATTTCTCCTCTGATACGATGACTCCTGGCAAAATTGTCTCTGCAAAAGGTTTGGCTGGCGTATTGAAAGACTTCTTTGGACGTTCTCAGTTGTCTCAGTTTATGGATCAAACCAATCCGATTTCCGAGCTGACGCATAAACGCCGTCTCTCTTGCCTCGGCCCTGGCGGCTTGAATAGAGAACGAGCTGGCTTTGAAGTGCGAGACGTTCACCCTTCCCACTATGGAAGGATTTGCCCAATAGAGACGCCTGAAGGTCCAAACATCGGTTTGATCACCTCTTTATCCACTTATGCAAAAATTAACGAGTTTGGATTTATCGAAACTCCTTATCGCAAAGTGCACGAAGGCGTGGTTACAGATGAGATCGAGTACATGACGGCTGATCAAGAGACAGATTATATCGTCACGCAGGCTTCGACGCCTCTCGATGAACATAATATGTTCAATGATACGATTTGCTGGGCTCACCAAAGGGGAGAGCCGATGGAAATCGAGACGAGCAAAATCACTCACATGGACGTTTCGTCTAAGCAGCTCGTATCGATTGTAGCGGGCTTGATTCCCTTCCTTGAGCATGATGACGCGAACCGAGCGCTCATGGGATCGAACATGCAGCGCCAAGCTGTGCCTTTGATGAAAACGGACGCGCCTTTTGTTGGAACTGGTCTTGAAAATCGCGCAGCCCGCGACTCCGGAGCTGTGATCGTGGCCCTGGAAGACGGTGTCGTTGAATACGTCGACGGATTTAAAATCGTCATTGCTCCTAAAGATAACCCGCTCAATAAGCGGACTTATCTGCTGAAGAAATTTATGCGCTCGAATAGCGGCACTTGCGTGAATCAGACTCCTCTTTGCGAAGTAGGAGATAAGATTGTCGCTGGCGATATTCTTGCGGATGGCCCTGCGACCGATAAAGGGGAAGTGGCCCTAGGAAAGAACGTGCTTGTCGCGTTTATGCCTTGGTGCGGCTACAACTACGAAGACGCCATCATCATTTCGGAAAAGCTGATCCGCGAAGACTATTATACTTCGATTTACTTAGAAGAGTTTGAACTCACGGCTCGCGACACTAAGCTCGGCAAAGAGGAGATCACAAAAGATATTCCGAATATTTCAGAAGAGATGCTGAAGGATTTGGGAGATGATGGGATCATCCGCATTGGCGCCCAGGTGGAGCCAGGTAAAATTCTCGTTGGTAAAATCACTCCTAAATCAGAAACTGAGCTCTCTCCTGAAGAGCGGCTCCTTCGTGCGATTTTTGGAGAAAAAGCGGCCGATGTGAAAGATGCCTCTTTGACAGCTCCTCCGGGAACGGAAGGCGTAGTGATGGATGTGAAAGTCTTTTCACGTCGCGACCGTTTGTCAAAAACCGACGATGAACTCGTAGAAGAAGCGACTCGCATTAAAGATATCCACTCCGATTTCAAAACGAAAGAAGCTGAGCTACAAATGGAATTCCATGAGAAGCTCGGAGCTTTATTGCTGAATGAAAAAGTTCCCTCCCCAATCATGCATCGCAAAACAGGTGAGGTGTTGATTGAAGAAGGTTCGATCATTACGCAAGAGCTGATTGAAATTTTAGAGAATGAAAAAGCCGAAGATCTTTTGATGGCCGATAAGGATATTTATATCGAGCTGAAAAAGACGCTTCGCGATTTCGAGCTGGCTTATCAAACTTTGCAGACGCAGCATAAGAGTGAAATTGAATTCATGCGCAAAGGGGATACAGATCTCGATCCTGGCGTCATACGCCAAGTGAAAGTCTATGTCGCTACAAAGCGTAAATTGCAAGTCGGGGATAAAATGGCCGGACGCCACGGAAACAAAGGGGTCGTCGCCAAGTTAGTTCCTGAAGCGGACGTTCCTTATCTGCCTAACGGCGATACCATTGAGATGATCCTTAATCCTTTGGGCGTTCCTTCCCGTATGAACATGGGACAATTGCTGGAAACGCACTTGGGCTACGCAGCGAAGAAAGCCGGCATCTATGTAAAAACACCTGTGTTTGAAGGGTTTCCTGAAGCAAAAATTTGGGAAATGATGAAAGACCAGAAGATGTTCCTCGATGGAAAGGCTTACTTGTTCGATGGCCGTACAGGCGAAAGGTTCGATAATCGAGTCGTCGTAGGGTACATCTACATGATGAAGCTCAGCCACTTGGTCGCTGACAAGATCCACGCCCGTTCGATCGGTCCCTACTCTCTCGTAACGCAGCAGCCTCTCGGCGGAAAGGCCCAGATGGGTGGTCAGCGATTCGGGGAGATGGAAGTGTGGGCCCTTGAAGCTTATGGCGCGGCTCACTTGCTGCAAGAGATGCTCACCGTTAAATCGGACGACGTCTCTGGTAGAACTCGCATTTACGAGTCGATTGTCAAAGGGGAAAATACCCTGGTGGCCGGTACGCCGGAATCTTTCAACGTTCTTGTGAAAGAAATGCAAGGTTTATGCCTCGACATTCGTACAGAATTCGTCGAGTAGAAAATGATTTTGAATAGCCCTCTTTAGGTAAAAAGAGGGTTTTCTCTGGGGGAGAGCAACTACATGTTTGATGCAAATGAAGATGTAAGACAGGCGCAATTTGATAAGGTGACCCTTAAAATTGCTTCGGATGATGTGATCCGCAATCAATGGTCGCGCGGTGAAATCAAAAAGCCTGAAACAATCAACTACCGCACATTTAAACCGGAAAAGGGCGGTCTTTTTTGCGAAAAAATCTTCGGTCCTACACGCGATTGGGAATGCGCTTGCGGAAAGTATAAAAAAATTAAACACAAAGGGATCGTTTGCGATCGTTGCGGAGTTGAAGTCACTCTTTCTAAAGTGCGCCGCGAACGGATGGCCCACATCGATTTAGCGGTTCCTGTTGTCCATATTTGGTTTTTCAAAACGATGCCTTCTCGAATCGGCAATATTTTGGGTATGTCGACCGCTGATTTGGAAAGGGTTATTTATTACGAAGAATACGTCGTAACAGATATAGGACGTACCGAACTGCAAAAAAAGCAGCTGCTAAACGACAATGAATATCGGGAAGCTCAAGAAAAATGGGGATCTGATAGTTTTAAAGCCATGATGGGCGGAGAGGCGATTCAAGAGCTTTTGAAAACAGAAGATCTGCCTTCTTTGGTCGTTGAACTGAAAGATAAACTTCGCAAGACCAAATCTATGCAAGCTCGTATGAAGCTAGCTAAGCGCTTGAAGATTGTGGAAGGGTTTTCCAGTTCAACGAACAAATCGGATTGGATGGTTCTCTCTTGCGTTCCTGTCATCCCTCCCGATCTAAGACCTCTCGTTCCTCTCGATGGCGGTCGTTTTGCTACATCGGATTTGAACGATTTGTACCGACGCGTGATCAACCGTAACAATCGTTTGAAATCGATTTTAAAGCTCAAAACGCCTGACGTGATTGTCCGCAATGAAAAAAGGATGCTGCAAGAAGCGGTCGACGCTCTCTTTGACAACGGCCGCCACGGCCATCCAGTCATGGGCGCAGGAAACCGTCCTTTAAAAGCCCTTTCAGAAATGTTGAAAGGTAAACAGGGGCGATTCCGTCAAAACTTGCTCGGTAAGCGGGTTGACTATTCTGGTCGTTCCGTGATTGTTGTGGGGCCCGAGCTTCGCTTTAATCAGTGCGGATTGCCGAAAAAGATGGCGCTCGATTTGTTTGAGCCCTTCATTGTGAAGCGTTTGAAGGATTTAGGCTACGTTTACACGATCCGCTCTGCGAAAAAAATGATCCAAAAGCAAGCTCCTGAAGTATGGGATGTGTTGGAAGAGATTATTAAAGGACACCCGGTTTTATTAAACCGCGCTCCTACTTTGCACAGATTGGGAATTCAAGCGTTTGAACCCACTTTGATTGAAGGAAAAGCGATTCGTATCCATCCTCTGGTCACGCCAGCGTTCAACGCTGACTTTGACGGGGACCAGATGGCGGTCCACGTGCCTTTATCCATTGAGGCGCAGCTTGAAGCAAAACTACTCATGATGGCTCCGGATAACATTTTCCTCCCTTCTTCTGGAAAGCCTGTAGCGGTACCTTCCCAGGATATGATTTTGGGGCTCTATTATCTGATGCACGATCCTGTAATTTTCCCAGATAAAGCAGGGAAAAAGGTTAAAGTCTTCAGCAGCCCGCAAGAGGTGCTGATGGCCCTTTATGCTAGCGGTAGCTACAACTGGTTCGATGATGAAGGAAGAGAAATTTCAGGTCATCGCGAGCTTCTTAGCCGAGGTCTGCATATTCATGAGAAAATTAAAGTTTTGATCGAAGGCGGCATTATTGAAACAACGCCTGGACGGGTGATTTTCAATACAGTTGTACCTAAAGGTTTGGGATTCCAAAACTATGTACTTCGTAAAAAGCGTTTATCCGAGCTCGTTTTAGAGTGTTATAAGAAATTGGGCCTGGAAGCTACGGTTCAGTTCTTAGATAACATGAAAAATATCGGCTTTGCTGAAGCGACGAGAGCCGCGATCTCGATGGGTACTTGCGATATTAAAGTTCCGACTCACAAGCCTCAAGTATTGGCGGAAGCCTATAAACGGGTTGCTGTCGTGAAGAAACAATACGAAGACGGTATCATTACAGAAGGGGAATGCCACTCGAAGATCGTCAGCATTTGGACTGAGGTCACAGATAAGCTCTCCGATGATCTTTTCAAATTGATTTACGACACCTCAAGCGGTCATTTGAACCCACTCTATTTGATGGTCGATTCAGGCGCTCGAGGAAATAAATCCCAGGTAAAACAATTGGGAGCACTGCGCGGTCTGATGGCGAAACCGTCTGGAGAGATTATTGAGTCTCCAATTACGGCGAACTTCCGCGAAGGCTTAACGGTGATGGAGTACTTTATTTCGACTCACGGAGCTCGTAAAGGTCTTTCGGATACGGCGCTTAAAACGGCCGACTCTGGTTACTTGACGCGCCGTCTGGTCGACGTAGCTCAAGACGTGATCATCACACGAAGAGATTGCGGTACGCTCAACGGCATTGAAGTCGCAGCGATTAAACAAGGCAATGAAGAACTCTTGCCTTTAAAAGATCGTATCTATGGACGTACTGTATTGGAAGATATTTATCAGCCTGGCGATAGCAAGAAGATTTTAGCTCGCTCTGGCGATGTACTCACGACTTTGCAGGCTGAAGCGATCGACGACTCCGGTATTGAATCGATCCGGATCCGTTCTGCGCTCACATGCGAAAATCGCCGAGGCGTTTGCGCAAAATGTTATGGACTGAACTTGGCGACCGGCAACTTGGTCGGCATGGGTGAAGCGATTGGTATTATCGCCGCTCAGTCGATCGGTGAACCGGGAACGCAGCTCACGATGAGAACATTCCACTTGGGCGGTATTGCATCTGCGAGCTTGAGCCCTGAGTTAATCTCTGAGCATGAAGGGGTTCTCGTCTACATGGATCTCAGAGTCGTTCAAAATGAGGAGGGCCATTGGCTTGCGCTCAATAAGAACGGTTCCTTGCAGATCGTCCGAGATGAAGGCCGTGCGCTGGAAGATTATAAAAAACTTCTGAGCAACAAGTCGATCGAGCCTCTGCAGACATTCGCTGTAGAACTAGGAACGAAGATTTTGTTCGCCGATGGCGTGAAGATTAAGAAAAGCGTAAAAGTGGGTGAGTGGGAGCAGCACAGCAGCCCGATCATTTGCGAACGTCCAGGTTATGTCAAATACGAAGACCTCGTAGAGGGTATTTCGACGCAGCGCGAAGTGAACAAGCAAACGGGCCAGGTTGAGCTGATTGTAAAGCAGCACCGAGGGGAGCTCCATCCTCAAGTGGCTATTTACACCGATTCCGATTACATAGAGCTCGTCGGTACCTATGCGATTCCATCCGGCGCTGTGATCTCCACGAGAGAAGCTCAGTACGTCCAGGCAGGTATGGTCTTGGCCAAACTGCCTCGCGGCGCGATCAAAACAAAGGACATCACGGGCGGTCTGCCGCGCGTAGCTGAACTCTTTGAAGCGAGACGACCAAAAGACGCAGCTGAAATCGCTAAGATCGATGGTGTCGTCGACTTCCGCGGCGTACAGAAGAACAAACGAATCGTTGTGGTTCGCGACGATGTAACGGGTATGGAAGAAGAGCACCTCATCCCTCTAACAAAGCACTTAATCGTGCAGAAAGGGGACTTGGTCATCAAAGGTCAGCAGTTAACAGAAGGTCTCGTCGTCTCCCAAGAAATTTTGGAGATTTGCGGGGTTCGAGAGCTGCAAAAATACCTTGTTAACCAAGTGCAGGAAGTCTATCGGCTCCAGGGCGTGGACATCAACGACAAGCACGTGGAGATTATCGTGCGTCAGATGCTTCAAAAAGTCCGTATTACAGATCCAGGAGATACGACCTTCTTACACGGCGAAGACATCGATCGCAAAGCGTTCCATGAGCAAAATCGGAAAACGATTGAAGAAGGGGGTAAGCCCGCCCAAGCGGCGCCTGTTCTCCTCGGCATCACCCGAGCTTCTTTGGGCACCGAGTCGTTCCTCTCAGCGGCATCTTTCCAAGAGACCACTCGGGTTCTCACGGAAGCGGCAAGCGAGAGCACGACCGATTACCTTCTCGATACCAAAGCCAACTTGATTATGGGACACATGATCCCAGCAGGTACAGGCTACGAATATCATAAGAAGGTCAATCGCTTCATTGAAAGCCAGCTGAACGAAACGCTTGACATCGATTTCGTTAGCGAAGCCGTGGCTGCACCTGTGGCTTAGAATAGGGCTCCGTTTTCTTTGAAATTCTTTTTCTTGCAACACCCAGCTAGAAGCCTAGCTGGGTGTTGCTGTTTTTAGTCTTTTTGTATCAAGACGGCCCCGTATAGTAAAAATATGGAGTAACATAAGAACGCGTATTGGACAGTAACCAGTATTTTATGAAACAGTTGGTTTGAAGAAAGTTCGTTTGCGATTCTTTGAGATTCTTTGTGGAGAGTTCGTAGTTTCTCGGAACTTTTTGAGGCGATCTCTTTTTTTTCAGCGCGCAGCTGATATAATAATTTGATCTTTTGCTGAAAATCGTCCGATGAATTTCTTCGATTCTCTAGTTTTGCTTTTTTTATTTGAGAATCTGCGTCTCTGGCTTCTGTAAGTGAAATGGCATAGATCTTTTCTGCAATTTGTACATTTTGAAGATATTGCTCTAGCATCTCGGAGGCGGGTAGAAGAGAATTGTTATAATATTCCTTTTGAGCGGCATAAATCCCGATCGTTTGCATAAAAAATCCTATAGGGGGAATGATACGCATATCCATGAATTGGCCGGTAAAAATCACGACCGCGCCGAGAGATCCCATTTTTGCGCCCGCTGTTCGATTTATAGGATCATAGAGGCTTTGCAGCCATCGAATATTCCATTTTATAATAGAAGAGCTCAAAGCCCATTCGCTCCACGTGGCAATTTGCTTCCAAGAGGCTATCTTTCGACAAGAGGGGCACTCATCATGGTCCATGAGCCATATGATTACACATTGTCGATGAAAAGAATGCTGAGAGGCAGGTTCACAGTGTGTAACGGCAGGACTGTCAGTTAGAGGTTCAAAGCAAATAGCGCAATTGTGCAACTCTGAATTGTCGGTGATTTCTTCTTCCGAAAGAAAGCGAAAATATTCTCTAAGCGATGTATCAGATACGTTCATAAGTACTCCTTCTTAAAAAAAGAGGAGACTGTATCTAAGAATTCAAAAAAAAACTATCTTTTTTTGAAAGGGAGAGTCGTTCTTTAGAATTTTTGCTGAATGAACTGCTCTAATTTGACCAGATCTTTGATGAAATTGCGGATCCCTTCAGAGAGTTTTTCTGTTGCCATTTGGTCTTCATTTAGATGGTAGCGAAAGGCTTTTTCGTCTAAGGCCAACTTTTCGATAGGTTGTTTTTTGGCTGCATCCGGGCTTAGTTTTCTTTCGACTGGATCGTTGGATTTTTTCAACTCTTCTAAAAGGGTAGGCGCAATCGTTAAGAGATCGCATCCGGAAAGCTCGAGGATTTCTTCTTTATTGCGGAATGAGGCTCCCATAATCTGGGTGGGAGAGTCAAATTTTTTATAGTAGTTGTAGATCGCGGTGACTGATTTGACTCCGGGATCTTCTGCGGGAGCGTAGCTGGCGACATTTTGGTTTTTCTTAAACCAGTCAAGGATTCTTCCTACAAAAGGGGAGATCAGGGTTGCTTTAACATCTGAGCAGCAAACAGCTTGAGCTAAACTAAATAAAAGGGTCATATTGCAATGGATTCCCTCTTTTTCCAGCTCTTTCGCAGCCTGGATCCCTTCCCATGTCGTAGCCAATTTGATAAGAACTCGTTTTCGATCGATTCCAGCTGCTTCATACAAAGCAATCAATTGTCTAGCCTGAATGACGCTTCCTTCTTTATCAAAGGAAAGGCGGGCGTCGACTTCCGTTGAGACGCGGCCGGGTACGATGTTTAAAATTTCCAGACCAAAGTTAATGAACACTTTATTGAGAATATGATGCAAAACGTCTTTTGTCTTGCTCTTGCCGTAATGAATAGCTTCATCTAGCAGATGTTTATATTGGGCTTGCTGCGCCGCTGCGTAAATAAGAGAAGGGTTGGTCGTGGAATCTGTAGGCGTATACTGTTGAAGCAGAGCAAAATCTCCCGAGTCGGCCACTACAGTTGTAAATTGTTTTAATTGATCCAGTTGATTCATAGCTCAATCCTTACTTCAGGGGAGTTTGTATGTTTATGTTCCAATCATAGCCCGCTTTCATTAGCTTCGAAAAGGTTTCCTTGAAAAAATCGGGCTCGAGGGTCTCTTGCATTCCATCTACAAGGATACTCACTTTTTTCCCTTCTTGCAAGGCTTCAATAAAAGTCTTTGTCAAAGCGTCCGAAAAACGAAGTTTCATCTGTCCGTTAAACAATAAAGCTTCTCCTTCCACCCTCGTCTTCTCATCTTCTAAGCGCAATGCAACAGAAATGGAAAATGGGTCTTTGACAGAAGGAAGGAATCGATGCTGCAGCAAGGAAATAAACATCTCTATCCCTTCTTCCGTCCTCAAAAGTTCAATTTTCCAAGGAGGATATCCATTCATCGGTCTATGGGTTAACCTCCTTGAATCAAACTCGGAATGATAGGTTAAAATAGCGTCATAATCCCAAAAGCCGCTCTCCCCGCATCCTCCTAATAGCAAAAAAAGCACTCCTCTCCATCTAGCGCTCCTTAACAAAAGTTTTTGAAGCAGACTGTTAGTCATGCTGCGCAGAGGAACCCGAGTTCGTCGCTACAATCACAACCCCAATCGCAGCCGCAATCAAGGCTCCCCCCGCAACAGCCCAGTTTTGCCAGTTCGTCGACTGCGCAGCTTTTGCCGATCCCGCCGATGCATCGCCAGCTTGCATCATCGGCATTTCCATCATAGGCTCCGCCTCCTCTTCCTTCTCCTTATGCGCCTCACCCAATAATTCCTGCAGCTCCTGCGAAAAAAGAGGCGCAGCACTCAGCGCCAAGATTACATGTATCATCAACCATTTTCTCATACGATCTATCCTCATTGATGGGGCTTCGCCCCAAGCCCCACCAAAGGACTAACGTCCTCTGGACACCTATTTTTTTTATATTGATCATCTTCCGCTGCGGAAGATGATCAAAAAAGCAAATAGGAGTCCAGAGGACGAAGTCCTTTGGTGGGGTTTGGGGCGAAGCCCCGATTTAAGAAATTACCGAGTATAAATTTGTTTATGACCTTCTTGCAAGGCTAAAAATTGCCAGTGGGCGCCCATTTCGGGGCCAGCTTTTTCTACGAGGGCTTGGAGATCGACCCATTTGTTTTTTTTCCAGGCTTCTGATTTTTCTTCGGAAGAGGAGAGGGAGAGAAAGAAGTTGTTAAAGGCCTCTTTTTGCGTCTCTTGGGGGAGGAGTGCGTAGAGATCGGGAGCGAGAGTGAGGGATTGGAGAGCTTTAAGGAGGGTTTTTTGTTGTTTGGCGTAGTCTTTTTTTAGTACGGCGGCGGTAAGGATGTAGGCGGTTTGCTCTTGGATGAAGATGGCTTGCAGCATTTTGATCTCGCCCCAGGCGGAGCGGCTGGAGATTTCTGTTAGACGTCCTTCTCCTGCTGCGAACTTAAATTTTCCTAAGTCGCGCCAGTTGGTATGAGGTTGAGAGAGGTGGATTTGTTTAACCGCTTTGAGATATTTTTTTAGAGGGAGGTTGACAGTTTCGAGGGCGAGATTAATTGAGGGGCGAAATTCGGAAGATTCGGGAGAGACGAATCCTACTTGCACGTGGGGTGACATGTTTTTAGCCAGCGCGCAGTTCCAATGTATAGGAGGCTCGAAATAGGCGATGGCGCTATGGAGAGTAAAAGGAAGGAAGAGGAGAAATTTCCAGCTGGACATATGTTTAAGAGTGGGTGTGAGCCGTATCATTGTGAACAAGGGCGCATAGAGCTGCAATCCCTGCGGCCAATCCAACTCCCCAGCCCATCATCGAAAGAACTGTGGCATCCCTGGAAGCGTAGCCTGCAGATTCGCCTGCGCGCCCATTTTGGTTTGACATGTTTTGAGCGGGAAGGAGAGCGGGAAGTAAAATAAGGAGAAGGGTGAAACGAATTTTTTGCATAGAGCACCTGGTTAAAGGAGCCTTTATGAGCCCCTCTTACTACTACTCATAGCTCCTCTGAATTTTTTTGGCTACAGTTGATTTGGAAATTCTATAGATAAAATTCGGGAGTTATGTATCATTAGTCTTAATGTTCCACGCAAGGAAGTTCGGATGAAAGGTTTAGAGACGGGAAAAGACAAAATCCAAAAAATTTGTGACGCATTAAAGAAGGAAACCCTTGAGCCTGCTAAACAGGAAGCAAGGGAGCTTATAGAAAATGCTCATTTGCAAGCAGCTGATATTGTAAAAGCTGCGAAGAAAGAAGCAGAAGAGAGATTAGCTTCTGCGGAAAAAGAAATTGAGGAAAAACAAAAGGTATTTCAATCGTCCTTGCATCTGGCATGCCGTCAAGGGATTGAACTGTTAAAACAAAAGATTGAGCATGAGCTATTTAATCGAGAGCTTGCTTCTATGGTGGAAAAAGAGATGGCGGATCCTAAAGTGATTGCCGATTTGCTTTTGAGTTTTATGAAAGCCATGGAGGAGAGGGGAATTGAGGAAGATTTTGCTGCCATCATCCCCAAACAGATCGCTCCGAGAACGATCAATTCGATGTTGACTTCCCGAATTTTAGAAAGATTGAAAGATCATACTGTTTCAGTGGGTGGTTTCGATGGGGGCGTTCAGATTAAAATGATGAGCCGCCAGATTACAATCGACGTGTCCGATCAAGTCGTTAGAGAGCTGATCGCCCTTTACATCCGAAGGGATTTTAGAGACTTAATTTTTGCAGTTTAGGTTTCATGAACCGATATCCATTTATTATCGCTTCTTTGCCAGTTGTTCAGATAGGAACTAAGCCTGAAGTTTCTTTCAAAGATATGGAAGATCTTTTGGCTTTAAATTTGATGAGCTTTGATCGAAAAAAAGTGGCAGCTTTGCTTCAGCTCATCGATATCGATAACATCAAAGCTTTTTGGCTTGGTCTGCCTTTGCATCCGGCGGGCAGCATGAATGCCAAAGAGCTGGAAGAGGCTCTTTTGGTGAAAGACTTTCTGCCCTCTTTTGTGATCGATTATCTCGAAAGGTATGAGACGACGGAGCAGCGCCTAGACCATTTTCCTTCCCTTTATGTCAGTCTCTATCAGGAAATGGTTTCGTATTCAGATGGGTTCATCCGCTCTTATTATATCATGGAGCGGGAAATTCGTCTTGTTTTGGCGGCTTTAAGGGCAAAGCAAATGGGATGGGATCTTACTGAGCAGCTGCAATTTGAAGATATGGACGATCCTTTTGTGATGCAAATTTTGGTGCAAAAAGATGCAGAGGATTATACGGCTCCGCAGGAGTATGAATCTTTGAAAGATCTTTTTATGGAAAATCGCTTGGATCCGATGAAGCTTTATCGTAGTTTGCTGCAATATCGCTTCCAACGAATTGTCGATCTAGAAGAGCAGTATTTAAGCTTTTCTATCGATCGGATTTTGGGTTTTCTTGCGCGGTTGATGATGGTGGAAATGTGGAGTCAGCTCGATGAGCAAAAAGGGCTGAGTCTTGTAGATGATTTGAGTAAAAACGGTTAAATATGCAAAAAAAGAAACACGCTGTCGGCCAAGTGGTGCAGGCTTTTGGAAATCTTCTCCATGTTCGGTTTGAAGGAAATATCCGCCAAGGCGAGATGGCTCGCGTTCGCGTGGGCGATGAGTCCCTTTTAGCGGAAGTGATTGAGATCGCGGGAAATGAAGCTAAGTTGCAAGTCTTTGAAGATACAAGAGGGATTAAGCTTCATACGCCGGTTGAATTTAATGGCCACCTTTTGGAGGCAGAACTAGGTCCCGGTCTTCTCTCTTCGATTTTTGACGGATTGCAAAATCCCTTAGAAGATGTGGCTAAGGAAACTGGCGTCTACTTGCAGCGCGGCGTTTATATGCCTCCTCTTGATCGCGCCAGATTATGGGGGTTTACTCCGACTGCGAAAGTCGGAGATGTGTTATCCCGAGGCGATTCGATCGGTTTTGTTTTAGAGGGGAGATTCGAGCATAAGATCATGCTTCCTTTCTCTCATTTTGGCAAAGTCAAGCTTAATTATCTTGTGAAAGAAGGATCTTATAACTTAGACCACGTTCTTGCGTCCGGCGAGGATGAGAAGGGGCAATTGATCGAGATCAAGATGCTTCAGCGCTGGCCTGTGAAAAATGCGCTCATCGAAGGGAAAAAAGTTCGCGCTTCCCGCATGATGGATACGGGGCTTCGGATTTTAGATACTCAGTTTCCCATCCTGAAAGGGGGGACTTTTTGCTCTCCTGGACCTTTCGGCGCAGGCAAAACTGTGATGCAGCACCACCTGTCCAAATATTCAGCTGTTGATATTGTTGTGATTGTAGCCTGCGGCGAAAGAGCGGGCGAGGTTGTTGAGGTACTTCAGACCTTTCCTGAACTCATCGATCCCCATAGTCATGAATCGCTCATGAAAAGAACGGTCATGATTTGCAACACCTCTTCTATGCCGGTGGCCGCTCGGGAAGCTTCCGTTTATATGGGTGCGGCGATTGCTGAATATTATCGACAGATGGGACTCGATGTTCTCTTGCTAGCAGATTCCACTTCAAGGTGGGCTCAGGCTATGAGGGAAATGTCGGGCCGCTTGGAAGAAATTCCAGGGGAAGAGGCTTTTCCAGCTTACCTGTCTTCCCGCATTTCTTCTTTTTATGAGAGAGCGGGCGTTGTAGAGCTGAAAGACCAGCGCATGGGTTCTTTGACGATCGGGGGGAGCGTTTCCCCAGCCGGCGGGAACTTTGAAGAACCGGTTACTCAAGCGTCTCTTGCGATTGTGGGGGCGTTTCACGGTCTTTCTAGAGCGAGATCGGACGCTAGGCGCTACCCTGCGATTGATCCTTTAATCTCTTGGACAAAATATCTGAATGAAGCGGGCCGCGAGCTGAATCATCGCTTGCCTCATTGGGCGGATCGAGTGCGCCAAGCGGCAACGTTTCTTCGCAAAGGCGATGAAATTGGCAAACGGATGGAAGTGGTCGGGGAAGAAGGCGTTGCTTTGGATGATATGGTCGTCTACCTTAAGTCCGAGCTTTATGAATTTTGTTATCTGCAACAAAATGCTTTTGATAAGGAAGATGCCTATTGCCCTCTTGATCGGCAGGTTAAGTTGTTTACGTTGATCTTAAAAATTTTTGACGGACAATTTAGTTTCGATACGCATGATGAAGCGAGAAGCTTCTTTTTAAATTTACAAAATGACATGAAAAATATGAATTTTCTTCCGTATGAGTCTCATCTTTACAAAGAAGTTTACGCGGAAGTAGAAAGAAAACTCTCTTCAAGGATCAAAGCATGAGAAAGGTGTACGATCGTATTATCGACATGAGGGGCAATTTGATCACCGTAGCAGCCGAAGGGGTTTGTTTAGGTGAAGTGGCTCTGATTCATAAAAGCAATGGGACGAAAACGTACGCCTCAGTACTCCGTTTCGAAGGGGATCTCGTCACCTTGCAAGTGTTTGAAAATACCCGAGGGATTTCGACGGGGGATCAAGTCACCTTTTTAAATCGCCAAGTGCAGGCGTCCTTTAGCGACTCTCTTTTGGGTAGGCGCCTCAACGGTTCTGGAGAACCGATCGATTCGGGCCCTGACATCATGGGAGCCGCTGTCGATATCGGTCAGCCCTCTTTTAATCCAACGAAAAGGATTATTCCAAGAGAGATGGTGCGAACGAACATTCCGATGATCGATGTGTTCAACTGCCTTGTGAAGTCGCAAAAAATCCCAATTTTTTCTGTAGCGGGAGAGCCTTACAACGCACTTCTCATGCGCATAGCGAACCAGACCGACGCTGAAGTGGTGATTATTGCGGGCATGGGGCTTCGTTTCGATGATTATCAAGCCTTTATCGATAACTCGGAAAAGGCGGGCTCGATGGAAAAAACGGTGATGTTTATTCATCAAGCGACCGATCCTGCGGTGGAATGTCTTTTAGTTCCTGACATGGCGCTCGCAGTCGCTGAAAAATTTGCTCTCGAAGGGAAAGACGTGTTGGTCTTAATGACCGATATGACAGCTTATGCGGATGCGATTAAAGAAATTGCGATCACCATGGACCAAATTCCGTCGAATCGAGGCTATCCGGGCTCTCTTTATTCCGATTTAGCCTCGCGCTATGAAAAAGCGGTCGACATTGACCAAAGCGGCTCGATCACCATTATTTCTGTGACTACGATGCCCGGCGGCGATGTGACGCATCCGATTCCTGACAACACCGGTTATATTACCGAAGGGCAGTTTTATTTGAGCGGCGGCTGGATTGAACCGTTTGGCTCTCTTTCTCGTTTAAAGCAGCAGGTGATCGGGAAGGTCACTCGGGAGGATCATGGCGATTTAGCCAATGCGATGATCCGTTTGTATGCCGATTCGAAAAAAGCGAGAGAGCGCCAAGGGATGGGATTTAAATTATCCAGGTGGGATGAAAAGCTCCTTCGTTATTCTTTCCTTTTTGAAGAGAGGATGATGAACCTGCAAGTCAATTTGCCTTTGGAAAAGGCACTGGATTTAGGCTGGCTTACATTGGCTGAATGTTTTGATCTTGAAGAGATCGGTGTGAAAAAGAATTTAGCGGAAAAATATTGGCCTAAAGAAAGCGGCGAATAGATGACTGTACTTAAATTGACTAAAAATGAGCTCAGATCGCAGCAGACCCGATTGCAGCAGTTTCAGCGCTA
Source organism: bacterium (assembly GCA_021780355.1). Classification (GTDB taxonomy): domain Bacteria; phylum Chlamydiota; class Chlamydiia; order Chlamydiales; family SM23-39; genus SZAS-17. The sequence goes on from JAJXYX010000096.1 coordinate 37,576, forward strand.
TTTGCCTACTTTGCAGCTGAAAAAGGCGATGCTTCAATTTGAGGTAAACCAAGCTCACATGGAGATTGCGATCTTGCATGAAGAGTTTGCAGAAAGCCGCATCCGAGTGGAAGAGTTTGCCCCTCTTTTACTTGAAAAATTGTCTTGCGATGTTCTGCGGTATGCAGATGTTCTTCGCGTAAAAAAGCGCTATGAGAATATTGCCGGCGTCGAGATCCCCATTTATGAAGAAGTTGTTTTTCGCACGCCCGATTATTTTTTATTGGATACTCCCGTTTGGGTCGATCAAGCGACTCGGTTGCTTCAAGAGTTTGTGATCATAAGAGAGAAAATTGCGGTCGCTGAAGAAAAAAGGCGCGCTCTGGAAAAGGAACTCAGAGAAGTGTCTATTCGGGTCAATCTTTTCGAAAAAGTGCTTATTCCGAGATCGATTGAAAACATTAAAAAGATTCGGATCTTTTTAGGGGACCAGCAGCTGGCCGCAGTAGCGCAAGCGAAAGTAGCTAAACGTAAAATATCGAAACGAAAAGAAATTGCATGATCATAGACGTTCATAAGTACTTGATTTTTGGCGCTAAAGAACAAATGGATGAGTTCTTTTCTCTGGCGCAGCGAGCTGGCTTTTTAGAGTTCATCGGTCTTTCTCATAAAAAGAGCTTGGAGATCACCGATGAGATAAAAACGCTCCTTGCCGCCATTAAAATTGCGAAAAAATATCCAACTCATCCCCATGAGGCGCCGCCTCATCTAGCAGAGCCTGTGGTTTTGGCCCATCAAATCGTAGAAGCCCACGCTCTCTTGGAGCGTCTTTTCGATGAAGAGCGTTTTTTAACAGCTGAAATCTCCCGCATCTCTGCTTTTGGCGATTTTTCTGCGCAGGATATCCGCGATATTGAGCAGGAAGGAAAGAGAGTCATTCAATATTTTTGCATGAAAAGCGATTTGGCAAGAGAAACGATTCTTCCTCCCGAAGTGATCTATGTCGGCACTGAGTACGATTTGGATTACTTTATTGCGATCAATCGGGATAAAACGCGCTATCCTAAAATGATTGAGATGGTCATCGAACATCCTGTGGGAGAGCTGAGAGAAAAACTTTTTGCTGTGCGGGATAAAATCAGCCACACAGAAAACGAGCTTCGCCACTACGCTAATGCTTTGGCTGCTCTTCAAGAGGGGCTTGTCAATTATTTAAATGAGCACCATTTGCGCTTAGTGAAACATGATGCAGGTTTTCCTTTGGGCCAAACTGTCTTTGTCATCGAAGCGTGGATTCCTAAAACGCGTTTAAAAGCTTTGCAAGGCCTTTTGAGCGGCCTCGATATTATAGCGGAACCAATTGAAATTGAACCAACGGATCGTATACCAACTTGTATGGAAAACAAACGTTTGGGAAAAATGGGCGAAGATCTTGTGCATATTTATGATACGCCTGCCCATACAGATAAAGATCCCTCTTCTTGGGTGATGGTCTTTTTCTCGATTTTCTTTGCGATGATTGTCTCTGATGCTGGATATGGTCTCGTTTATTTGATGATTGCTCTTTTCTTGAAATTTAAGTTTCGCGATCTCATGGGATCCAACAAGAGGCTGATTAAACTATCGATTATCGTTTCCAGCTGCTGCATTGTATGGGGCGTTCTTATTGCATCTTTTTTTGGTCTGTCGATCGGCCCGGATAATCCTTTGAGAAAGACATCGTTCATCCATGCTCTTGCTGTAAAAAAAGCGGAATATCACATGGAGCTCAAAGACGAGGCTTATAAAGAATGGGAGCGCGATTTTCCCAATGTAACCTCGGCGACGGATGGCCATGATTTTTTAGTCAAGGCTAGCAAGCTTGGTGAAAAGGGGGCTACTAAATATGTCGCTCTTGAGGATTTTTATGATAATATCCTCATGGAATTTTCCCTTTTAATGGGGATTTTCCATTTGACGTTTTCATTTTTACGCTATCTCTTAAGGACTTGGTCTGGTATCGGCTGGATTGTTTTTATGGTTGGCGGCTATCTCTATTTCCCCTCTATTATTCACGCGACGACGATAGCGAATTTTTTGGGGTTCATTTCTAAGCCAGCGGCTCTTGAATGGGGGCTCCGCATGGTTTTAGGGGGCATTGGCATTGCCTTTGTTCTTTCATTTTTCCAAAAGAGATGGGGCGCGTTTCATGAGCTCATGAACGCTGTGCAGGTGTTTTCAGATGTCCTTTCGTATCTTCGTCTTTATGCCCTCGCCCTGGCCGGCATGATCATGGCCAATACATTTAATGAAATGGGCGAGCAAATGGGGATTTTCGGAGGCATTTTAATTATTGTATTTGGACATTTAACCAATCTTGGTTTGTCCACCATGGGGGCTACTATTCATAGTCTGCGTTTAAACTTCCTCGAGTGGTATCACTATAGCTTCGAGGGCGGAGGCCGTTTATTTAACCCACTATGTTTAAGAAGATCTAAATAAGGAGAATTTTTTATGGACTATGACATGATCGGACCTGGAATCGTTCTGGGCATGGGTTGCCTCGGCAGCTCTATCGGCTGCGGAATCGCTTGTATGGCTTCCCACGGCGTGATGACTCGCGTAGAAGAAGGACACGGTAAATTCATCGGCGTTTCCGCTGTTCCCTCTTCTCAATCTATCTATGGATTTATCTTGATGGTGCTGATGAAAAACTCCATCAAGGCAGGTACGCTCACGGCCATTGCCGGCATCGGCATCGCTTTTTTCGTAGGATTGGCCATTATGGTTTCTTCTATCTACCAAGGCATGTGCGCCGCCACCGCGATCCAATCGTCCGCAAAACAGCCCGCTATCTTCGGCAAAACGCTGGCTTCCCTCGCTATCGTCGAATCGTTCTCGCTCTTCGCATTCGTGTTTGCGCTCTTAATCATTTACTGATCTCTTAAAACGGAGTCATTGGGACTCCGTCCCAAACCCTGCCAAAGGGCTTCGCCCTTTGGAATCCTTTTTATTTTTTTTCTATACCGTTCGTGACTCAAGAATTGGCTATTGGACGGGATTGAAAGCTGCCAAAAATCGATTGTCATAAAGGGGGGAGTATCGAGGCAATACCCTCCCCCCCTT
>JAJXYX010000022.1 GCA_021780355.1 bacterium
TTGAAAACTATAGCTCATACACCAAGTGCTCAAATACATACATACCTACTGTGAAACCAAAACCCAGAACAAAGGCTCGAACAGGCTTCACACACCTTTTCAAACCGCCTATCTATCCAAGTGTATTCGAATCATTCTTGTGCTCTCATAATTTACTTGTATCACATTCAAAAGGTCAGAAAATTCATTTTTTATTACTCCACCAAAGCGTGAACCAACACTCGTCTCAGCTTCAAGGGTAAATGTTTCTTGAGCAAATCAATCTTCTCGCTCTCCGTCAGCAGAACTTCATCCGTTAGATTATTCATACTAAATAGTACCAATGTTAGTATGAACTGTTAAAGGGATGCTCTAACTCCACCCCGTAGCTCTTGTTTACTTCAAGTGCTTCAAGAGAATGTTTCGTGCCCCATTGATATCTCGGTCGATGATCAGCCCACAGGCTTTACAGGTGTAGATATCCGTTGAGGGTTGGTTGAGGACTCCACATGCTGTACAGGTTTTACTCGTATAGGCTTCGTTGACAATCTCTACATGGGTGTACTCATCCAGAGCCATCACATGTTGTAGACGAGTCTTAAACTTGTAGTGTTGGAGTCCCAACAATTCTCTCTTGGTCTTTCGGTGTAATCTCTTGCCTCCCACCATTTCTTGGCTATCGAAAGAGGGAAGCAATACACACTTGTACTGCTTGAGATATTGGATGGTCTTGTAATGGAGTTCTGTGGTTAGATTCTCCACCTTTCTATAGATTCTTTGAGAGCTTTTTGTGTAACTTGCTCTTGTAATTCGTTTCTGGTCTCGAAGGCTCTGGAGCAGATCTAAACGGGCTTTTAGCTTTTTGTGGAGCTCTCGGTTCTGTTGAAACTTGTACACCTCTTCAGGGGCGTACAGGGTTTGAAAGGTTCTCACCCCTGGATCCAACGCACAACACTCTTTGACAGGTGGCTCTCGGGGCTTGGTCTTCTTGGTATAAGGCACTACAAGAAACCACTGGCCTCGAGAGTACTGAAGACGAGCTGTTTTGTCTAGAACAATCTCTTTTTTCTTCTCTCGCTTGGAAATCTTGATGGGCTCCTCCAAATACTTGGGATATATCTTGAGCTTCCCATCCTTCATACCCAGAGCTTTGGAAGGAATTTCGAGGGATGAAGTTTTCTTCCGGCTTCTGTAGCCCATTTGGAACTTTTGGATACTACAAGACTTCAACTGGCTATAACAGGTCTTGAAGGCCTTTTCCAAATCCCTCAGAGCTCCCTTTCGAATGTCCTTGGGAGTGTCAAAGGCCCACTCGGGCATTTCACTATTGGCCACTCCAGCTCGAGTCTCTTGGGTGATGAAACGGGTGGTCAAGTCTCCATTGGCTTTTACATATCCTATCTTCTCAGCCTTGATATAGTCTAAAGCCTTGTTGTACACAAAACGAGCGGTACCCATCCAGCCTCTAAGAATCTTTCTCTGACTCGCTGTCGGGTAAAGCCGTATCTTTCGGCTTCGAATACCTTCTTTTTCCCATTTGTTTACAAGAGTAAACGTGTAGGATGGAGAGGATGTCTTCAGCCAATTCTTGTTCAGAGGATTTTCCATCCTCTCGATCGAGTACGAGCAATTGGACACCACAGGTTTCAAAGATAAACTGCAAGAGTTCAAAGGCAAATCGACACAGCCGGTCTGGATGGGCAACCACAACCTCTTCGAGTTCTCCGGACAGGGATCTTTCCAAAAGGGTTTGTAGCCCTTTCCGTTTCCAATTAATCCCCGAGCCAACGTCTGTAACCAAGAGGTGAGAAGGGAATCTGGATTGTAAAAGATCTTTTTGTCGTTCAAGGTCTTCCATTTGCTTTTTGGAAGACACTCTACAATAACAGATTTTTTCTTTCGCCTTAACAGGCTCAGAGACCCCAGCAAGAGTATAAACATCTTGTTTATGAAAAGTTCTTGTTCCGGATGGCAAACGAGAAGCCCTGATTTTACCTTGGCGCTCCCAGTTATGAAGAGTTTGAGAGGAAACGCCAAGCAATCTTTTGGCTTCCCGGATGTGTATATAAGAAGCTGTGAGGTCTTCATTCATTTACTTGGGCTTTTCAGTTTCTTAAACTGACTTTTCAAAACATCTAAATACTTTTTAATATTCAAAGTGTCAACTGTTCAAGCCTCCCGAAAAATTGAATTTTTCCTTGTTTCACTTACATCGGTGTCATCTGAGGCCGATGAAGTTGCTCCCCGAAACCCAAGACGTTTTAGAGCATTTTATCCATCTCGACTACAACCTTCCCGAAGAGGCTGATTTGCTTCTTTCACTTGTATCCGTCCAAGAAACCCGAGTTCAGAATCAGGTGTTGGATATACTCTTATCGGGGCATGAAAATTTTTCAACGTATCATCACTCTGAAAGGTTTTCAAAACGTTCAAACCCCCTACAGCCCAATGAGAGACAGATTCGGATTTTGAAACTCTTTTCCGAATTTCATTCTCTAAAAACGGAAGCGTGGTTGGAGCGTATCAAGCCTCTGGGGTTCCTTTCGAGAGGACTTGAGAAGGATAGAGATTATGAACGTCGTGCTCGATACATC
>JAJXYX010000064.1 GCA_021780355.1 bacterium
CATGAAGGCTCTCCTTGTTGATTATTTAACTTCTTCTTCAAAATTAAGTTTTAATCTGGAGAGCTTTCTTTTTTCCATGAGGATCTCCAAAGTGTATGCTTTATTTCAGCATAGCAACTTTGGTGGGGTGAGAACCTATCCAAGTAAAAAGCTTCGTCGCTTTTGGGGTTCTTTTGAGCCGATTTTTAATTCTTTTGGCAGGGGTTGTATCAACTTCGTATACTACCCCTGCCAAAAGAATCAAAAATCGGCCAAAATAATCCCCAAAGTCGATGAAGCTTTTTACTCGGATAGGTTCCTAGGGCAAAGCCCCAACTAAGAGAGCTTTAAGCGCTTAATGACTTGGGCGAGGATGTTTTTACCCTCTTGGTGGGTAATTTTTTCATGAGCGGTCGAAACGGGGACCCAGACACCGCTTTGGATCTCTTTTTGCTGTAGAGCGACCGTGCCGGAGACTTCGGCGGCAAAGTAAAGAACTTGCTTGGCGATTCGCCTGCCTTCTAGGGTGAACTGATATTTTTCAAGCATGGGCTCGCCGTCAAAAATCCGAATCACATCGAGGTTGGTCTCTTCTTTCAATTCGCGCGCGGCGGCTTCTTGAGGTGTTTCATTAGACTCTGCGTGGCCTTTGGGAAAACCCCAGTAGCGGCCGTGGCGGTGCTGAATGAGGAAAACATGCCAAACGCCGTCTTGATGAGAGAGAGGGACGATGCCAAAAGATTGATCGTGGTGAAGAATGTGTCGACTCATGGCGAATAAGCCGTAAAGACGAGGGTGGAGTTATGTCCGCCGAAACCAAACGAGTTGGAAAGAGCTACATCGACCTTATGCGCTTTGGCGTGATTGGGGATCACATCAAAATCGCCGAGCGCAGGATCGGGATTCTCGAGGTTAATCGTAGGATGAAGCATGCCCGTTCGAATAGCTTGGATCGTGGCGATGGCCTCAATGCCGCCGGCGGCACCAAGACAATGGCCGATCATCGATTTCGTCGCATTGATTTTAATGCGAGAAGCATGGGGACCAAAAACTTGCCGGATCGCCCGGATCTCACACATATCTCCCGCAAGAGTCGAAGTAGCGTGGGCATTAACGTAGTTGACCCGCTCTTTTGGAACGGAGGCATTTTGCAGAGCAAGCTCCATGCAAGAGCCAACACCTAGCCCATCTTCGCGAGGATCTGTCATATGATGCGCATCGCATGTAACGGCGCCGCCTAAATACTCTGCGTAAATCGGAGCTTTACGGGCAAGAGCATGCTCTAAACTTTCTAAAAGAAGCACACCAGATCCTTCTCCCATCACAAATCCATCGCGCCCCTGATCCCAAGGACGGGAAGCTTTTGTCGGATCTTCATTACGCGTTGAAAGAGCTCGGCAAGCGACAAATCCTGCTAAACCGATCGGGTTGATCGACGCCTCGGAGCCGCCGCAGAGCATCAAGTCGGCAGAGCCGTCTTGAATCTGCTGAGCCGCAGCGTGAATGCAGTAATTCGATGTCGCGCAAGCTGTCGAAATAGAATAGTTGGGACCCATGAAACCAAGATCAATGGCTAATAAAGCGCCGCCCATATTCGTGATGATGAAAGGGACGAAGAAAGGGGTCAAACGCTTGAATCCCTTCGTCAAAAGGGTTTCAACTCCCTCATAAAAACACTGCATTCCGCCCATGCCGGATCCGACAATAATGCCGCATCGGGATTTATTGAGCGAAGCGAGCGCCTCAGGGGAAGCCAAATCGCCGCTTTCGAGCGCCTTCTTTCCTGCTACCATCGCATAGCGGATAAACGGATCGACTCGGCGGGCCTGCTTTTTATCCATGTAGTCGCCGGTCTCAAAATGGCGAATCGCGCCAGCAAAACGGGTAGGATATTCGGCGCAAGGAAATTCTTCAATCGGAACAATGCCGCTGTCGCCTGCCAGAAGCTTTGCATAAAAATGCTCTACATCCGACCCAAAACAGGAAACGAGTCCCATTCCAGTGACAACAATCCGCTTTTTCTTCATGAATCCCCCTGTAAAATTAAATCGTAGAGCCAGTATTGATCGGCAAGTCAACTAACTTGCTTTCCTGCCACAGCTTTTCTAAAGAAAATTTTTCTCGATAACCCGGCATAAAAAGGTGAACCATCAAGCCCGAATAGTCGATGACCACCCAATCTCCGGCCTGAAGCCCCTCTACATGCAAAGGAGTTTCCCCCTTCTTTTTCATCTCTTCAACAATTGTTTTTCCCATCGAGGACACATGGCGGTCGACGTGCCCTTCGGCAATCAACAAATAGTCAGTAATCGTTGAAAGCCCCGTAACGTCGAGCGCTAAAATATTGATTCCCTTTTTGTCGTAGATAATCTGAGCGATTTCGCGAAGTGTTTCCAAAGGATTTTTACCCATAAAGTGTATGATAACAATTTCAAAGTCAGCGAGAGTATAACTGATAGCGCTCAATGTAGTCCAGCGCTTTTGCAGGGACTAAGTGCCCGCAATATAATCTATTTTTTAATCGCTCCCGTATCTCTGTGCTCGAGATTTCCATGCTCTTTGTTGGGGTCAGTCCTCTCTTTAAATAATCGAGCTGCGGGGGCAATGCGCCCGCCCCTTTCCGACATCCGATTAAAGGGGGCGCGAGCCTTGCTAGTTCATCAGCGTCCTTCCAATCCATAAATGAAGCCGCAGATTCTTCCGAAAGTAAAAGATAGTAGCGAGCAAAAGGCAAAGAGCGGATCGTATCGATCGTATAGGAAATTTTTTCCTGTTCAACTTCATTGGCCAGAACCTGGATGCAAGAAATCTCTTGCACGGCTAATCGAACCATCTCCAAGCGATGCTTGGCGCTGGCTGTAGGAGAATGATTTTTTTTAAAAGGGGAGCAAAAAGCAGGACAGATCAATACCTGATCCAGCTTATGGTATTCTGCTAGTTGCAAGGCCAGAAAAAGATGCCCGACGTGGATAGGATCGAATGTTCCGCCAAAAAAGCCGATGGTTTTCATTTTAGATACAAAAGCTCCCAATATTTAGGCAAAGGCCAAAGAGAGTCGTCGACAATTTTTTCCAACTGATCGACAAGCAGCCGCGCGGCGTGCATTTTGGGCCGCGTAAGCTCAGCCAACACTTTTGCCTTGGCGTCCCATCCCAAATCTTTTGTCTGCTCTTTTTTGCGCTCCACTTCATCGATCGCTGCGATGGCATCGCCGATTAAACGAGAGAGCATTTCCAAACCATCTTGCAGGCGAGGCGATGCCGCCATTTGCAAATCAGCGAGAATTTTGAGAGATTTTCCCCACTCTCTCTGCGCTTTTAAACAAGCTGGCAAAATATGCGTTCGGAAAAGATCGATCATCACATTTGCCTCCACCTCGACTGTTTTAGCATAATGCTCTACAAAAATCTCATAGCGACTTCGAAGCTCTTTTTCCGCAAGCACCCCAGCAAAGGCTTGAAAAGTCGTTTTTTCTAATAAGGCAGCATAAGCATGGTGGCTGTCAGAGACATCGGGAAGCCCCCGCTTTTGCGCCTCTCCCCTCCATTCGCTGCTGTAACCGTCTCCACTAAATAAAATCGATTCTGCCGACTGAAACGCCTTTTGCAAAATAGGCGCAGCGCTAGGCCATTTTTCTCCCTCGACCTCGTTTTCCATGCTATCTAGTAAAACATGCAAGCTCTCCGCTACAATGGTGTTGAGCACAGTCATCGGCCAGGCGCAAGAAGCAGCCGCGCCGACCCCTCGAAATTCAAACTTATTGCCCGTGAACGCAAAAAATGACGTTCGGTTCCGATCAGAAAGATCAGCTCCATGCTCAGGAACGTGGCTCAGCCCCAAATCGATTGTTCTCAAATCTACCGACTTTTTATGGATCAGTTCTCGAACCATTTTCTCTAAACTTTTTCCTACATCGACAGAAGGGATCGTGGGAGGAGCCTCAGCTCCGCCCAAGCGAAGATCATTGCCAGCAGAAGCAATGCAAGCTCGCAGCAAAGGAGCGTGCAAATGAACGGCCCTCAAAACCGCTGCCAAAAGAGTGAAAAACACTAAAGGATCACCTTTAGGATCGAGCAAGTTGAGTCCCGATTCTGTGGCAAGCGACCAATTATTATGCTTTCCAGAACCATTGATTCCTGCAAACGGTTTTTCATGAAATAAACAAACTAAATCATGCTCCAAAGCCTTTTGGCGCATGACCTCCATCAGCAAAATATTATGATCCACTGCAGCCGGCCCTTTTTCAAAAAGAGGAGCAACCTCATGCTGAGAAGGGGCCACTTCGTTATGGCGCGTTTTCAAAGGAATTCCTAAACGAAAAGCCTCTTCTTCGCAATCGATCATGTACCCCAAGATTCTCGGCTGCAGCGAAGAAAAATAGTGATCTTCGAGCTCTTGCCCTTTAGCCGGTTTAGCGCCAAAAACGGTCCGTCCCGTCAGCAGCAAATCAGGTCTTAAAAAAGCTAAACGCCGATCAACGGCAAAATACTCTTGCTCGGCGCCTAATGTGGAAAATACCGACTTGGCCTCAATGCCGCAAAAACGGAGCAGCCTAAGACCCGCTTCTCGAATCGCCTGCTCGGAGCGAAGCAGAGGAATTTTATGATCCAATGCTTCTCCTTTCCAAGAGAAAAAAAGCGACGGCAAACAAAGCGTCAATCCGTCGGCCCTAGACCACAAAAAAGGAAACGACATCGGATCCCAGATCGTATAGCCTCTCGCTTCATGCGTTGAGCGGAGCCCTCCGGAAGGCAAAGAAGAGGCGTCGGGCTCGCCTTGCCTTAATTCTTTGCCCGAAAAACTTTCAATCGCTTGCCCTTCTTCATCCCAGTTTAAAAATGCATCATGTTTTTCGGCAGCGCCTAAAGTGAGCGGCTGAAACCAATGGGTGAAATGGGTCGCCCCTTTTTGCACAGCCCACTTTTTCAAAGCCTTTGCGATCGCATCAGCATGGGTCGGATTAAACACCTCTTGCCCTTTCATGACTTGAAGCCAATGAGCGTACACCTCTGAAGAGAGCCGCTCTTCCATCATTTTTTGGTCAAACACATAGCAGCCAAACTCCCCTTTTCCTTCTCTCTGCCGAGGTTGATCAAAAGCAATCCTCTTTCCCATTTTACGTAATACATCTGCTCGTGCGTTCATTTTACCTCCTGCCAACCCTTTGTTTCGGCTATTTTCCTCAGTCGTCGATTAGGCCTTACTACATATACTTTACCTGCCCAAAGCAAAAGAGGCAAATCTTCATCGCTATCCGAATAAGCAGTGATGCGAGAGGCGTGGGCTAGCCGATCCGCCCATCTCAATTTTTCCGCTCCATCGACGATGTTGACAATCTCAGAAAAAACGCCCTCATGATCCACTGCATATTGGCTAGCTTCCCAACGTTTGATATGGAGTCTCTGCGCAATAGGACCCACTAAAAAATCAGGAGAGCTCGATAAAAGAATTTTTTCGCCGGCAGCTTGCGCTAACAGAAGACGGTCAAGCGATTTTTCGAGCCAAAGATCTAAAAAAGGCTCTACTGCGTCAACAAAGAGGGCTTTTTTCTTCCCTTTTAGAAAAACTCGAAAAACCTCTCGATGAAACTGGGGGAGCGAGATCCACTGTCTCTTAAACGCGAAAAATAAAGCCGCCGCTCGAAAAAAAGAGCTCCAAGGCAAAATCCCCTTTCGAAGCAAATACAAGAAAAAATGAAAGCTGCTATTGCCCTTTACAAGAGTGCCGTCTAAATCGAAAAGATGGATAGAGGGATGAGGTGTCATGAAGCAGCTATTTTCACATGTTTTATCAAATCATGGAAAAATTGACTCGACCAAATATCTAATCGCCGCCGGTCTTGAATAAATGGAACCACATCAGCTTTTGCTTTTTCCCAATCGATTTGATCGATACGCTGTTCTAATTTTTGGAAAAACTCCCGTTTTCCCCATTGTTCTTCCGGCATTAAATGTTTTGTTTGCAACATTTTTACTCTCAAGTACTCCAAATTTAAAGGGATGTTATTTTGGATATACCAGATCAAATCATACCAATCTCTTCCCTTCACTCTATTGCGCCAAGCACGGCAAAGCACAGCATGCATTTTTCCTGCAAACAAATCAGCTAGATGAAAAGTTGCAACATAAAAAGGGACTGGGTTTTTGACTAATTTTGCAACAAGCGGCAAATGATAAACAGGTGGATCCGTATCAATTTCAAGCTTAATCTGAATTTTTTGTTCAGGATGAACCCCTTTGATCACTGGTCTTTCATCTATAGACAATAAAAGTTCCAAAGTATTCGCTTTCAAAAAAGCAGACCAAATATTCGATTCTTGATTTTTTTCTTGAATTTTTACATGAAGCTGAAAACCCATTGACTCTAATTCAAGTCGCATTCCTTCAAGAAAAGGATGAAAATTAAAATGTAAATCGGGTTTATGCAAAGAAAAATCAAGATCTTCGCTATAACGGTCTAATCCATACAAAATCCTTAGAGCTGTCCCTCCATAAAAACTCGCATGCTCAAAAAATTGGTGCCTAGCCAATCCTAATAAAGCTGCTTGTTGCAAAATTTCTCGCAATTTATCTGCAAGTGACATTGAATCTGCATATGTTTCCAGCATTTTTTTTATATTCAAATCAAGATTCACAAAACTCCAATTAAATTAACTAGATAACCAACAATTTTTGAATGATATTTTTCCGATATTTCAGAAAGCAACTTTTTATCTAAACTAGAAAAAACTTCTAAATTCAATCTTTTAGATTCAATCAATTCCACTTTTAATTGTTCTTGACTCAACCCCTTGCAAGTCTTAAAAACAAAATCAGCGAGAGCTTTTTCTCTACTTGCCATCAAAAAACATCCTACAGAACAAGCAGAATCTTTTTGCTCAATTCCTATCGAGTAGGCAGAACTTTTCAACGGATGATAAACAAAATTTCCCACAGAAGTTCGATATTCCTTCGCTTTCCCTAACGTCATCGAAGTAACCGTATATACACGCTCTGGAATCATTCCATAAAAAGATAAAGCCCATTCTAAACTCACATAAGAAGGGCCATATAAAACATTAGCCACTTGCTCATAGGGGATCACTCGATTTGACCCTTGCTGAATTTTCTCGGCAATTAAATAAAAGCCATTTCGAAGACGGATCAACTCGCCGCTATTCACCATTCTGCTTATCCAATCTCGAGGCCTTCGATAGGCGCCAAGAAAAATCAAAAGATTTTGAGCGTCAATGTAAGGAGTCTCGATGAGACTCAAGATATTTTTTGTCTTCATATCCTATATATACCAGAATATCTATTTTTTGTCGTAATTTTGGACAAAAATCATTTCATATATTCCAGAATATCTATTTTTTTTCGTTATTCTGGCATCATAAAACCCTCCTTGAACATGCCGTGCCGTCAACTTAAGAGCTCTGCCCTTAGACCCGCCAAAGGACTGGCGCCCTCTGAACTCCCTTTTATTTTCTCCTGCGTTCGCAGAAAAAAAAAGAACAAGGGGTTCCAAGGGGACATGTCCCCTTGGCAGGTCTAAGGGCGGAGCCTTTAAGTTGACAGCATCGCTTAAACATGTACCCAAGAAGGTTGATTTTTTTCTTGCTAGAGCTGAAGCTCTTATGTAAAATAAGGGAAATTTTAACTTAAAGTATCATCCTTTATGGGAAGACACCTGTTTTTCTCTTCTCTTCCAACTCCGCGATTCCCCCTTTGGGGTGCTATCCCTTTTTCCCGTTAAACGCCCTTATTTTTCACTCTGAGCGCCCAGAGACCGTTTTCCTGATCGATTGCTCTCTAGAGCAATTTCAAAGACTTATATTTGGATCTTTATGAACATTTTATCCTCTTCGCATATGGCTTTAGAGCTAGCGACATTATGCGTCTATTTTGCCATCCTCATTCTCGTAGCATGTCTCTCCTACAAAAAGCAGCAAACGGGCGCGGACTTTATTTTAGGCGAGCGTTCAGCTAACTTTTGGCTAACAGCCCTCTCAGCACAAGCGAGCGATATGGGCAGCTGGCTTTTTCTCGGCTATCCTGCCCTCATTTTCGGCGGAGGCGTATTTGCCGCCTGGGCTGCGATCGGTCTCACTGCCGGTATGTTTTTCAACTGGCATTTCATCGCACCTCGTCTGCGCAAAATCACAGAGCAGCTAGGCAGCTTAACGCTCAACGCCTACTTTGAGGCTCGCTGCAAGGACACAACAGGCAGTCTTAGGCTCATTTCCGGACTCATGTCGGTCCTTTTTTTCACCATCTACATCTCATCCGGACTCATCGCAACGGGCGTTCTTTTAGAATCGCTCTTCGATCTCAACTACCATATCGGCATCTCCCTCGGTCTTCTCCTCGTCGTCGGCTACGTCTTTATGGGCGGCTACCGCACAGTGGCCTGGATCGATCTTTTCCAAGGATTTTTTCTCTTAGGCGTGATCGTCTGTATTCCTCTTTATCTTCTCAAGCAAATGGGAGGCATCCACTTCGTGATGCAGCAAGTAGCCATCAAGAATCTCACGGTTTCGCTTCTGCCTGATTATAGCAAAGCCACTTTATGGAAAATCCTCATGACAGCCGCAGGTTGGGGCCTCGGTTATTTTGGACAGCCCCACATCCTCACAAAATTCATGGGCATTCAAAAAACAAGCGAAATGTGGAAAGCCAAATATTTAGGGATAAGCTGGCTGATCGTCACCCTCACCGCAGCAACCTTTGTCGGTCTCATTGGCATCGCTCTTTTCCAAGAAGGCCTCGCCGATCCCCAGCAAGTCATCTTGAGCATCGTGCAAAGCACGCTCTCCCCCCTCTTCGCCGGGCTCACCTTCTGCGCCATTCTCGCCGCCACCACCAACGTCATGGCAGCCCACATCCTGATCGTCGCCTCAAATCTCTCCGAGGATTTTTACAAAAGGCTTTTCCACAAACAAGCCTCTTCTCAACAAGTGTTATGGGTCTCTCGCTTCAGCGTCATCCTCGTAGGCCTCGCCAGCGCCTCCATCGCGTATTTCAAACCCAGCACGATCTACCATCTCGTTCTCTACGCCTGGTCAGGACTCGGAGCCTCTTTCGGCCCCCTCGTCCTCCTCTCCCTCTACTCCAAAAACATCAACGCCCCAGGCGCGTTCGCCGGCATCTTCGCAGGAGGCCTCACGACCGCCCTTTGGCCCTACATCGACCAAAAATACGGCCTCGAGATCGCCCCCATCATCCCCGGCTTCCTCTTCGGCCTCCTAGCCATCCAGCTCATCTCCAAGCTTACCCGCAAACACCCCCTCGCCCTCCTCAACACCTAGCCACACCCAAGAAACGGTTGCCCCAAGCAACCGTTTCCAGTTATATTGCCCCTCAAAAACCCAAAGGAGCCCCCACATGATCTATATTTTCTGGACCTGTAAAAACAGACAAGAAGCCAAAACCATCATCAACCAGCTCCTAGACCAGCGCCTCATCGCCTGCGCCTCCATCCTTCCCGAAGTCGAATCAATCTACCGCTGGCAAAACGCCATCGAAGAGAGCTTTGAGACCAAAGTCATCCTCAAAACCCTAAAACCCCACTTCAAAGCCGTCCAATCCCACATCCAAACCCACTGCAGCTACGAAGTCCCCGAAATCACAGCCATCGAAGCCATAGAGGCCAATTCCACTTACTTACAATGGGTTAAAGAAGAAGTAAAGTAAGCAGAAAAATCGTAACACGCTCTTTATTAAGGGCTTCGCCCTTCTATAGTTTATAGTTTTCTTCGACTTTTCAGTTTCTTTGGATTTAAGTCCCTATCGCCTTCCAACGCTTCGCGTTTCCAGTTGATCACTTGCGTTTGATGATCGATCGAGGCGATCGATCATC
>JAJXYX010000081.1 GCA_021780355.1 bacterium
CCTCGATCGATCATCAAACGCAAGTCATCAACTGGAAACGCGAAGCGTTGGAAGGCGATAGGGACTTAAATCCAAAGAAACTGAAAAGTCGAAGAAAACTATAAACTATAGAAAGGACTTCGTCCTTTGGAAACCTGTTTGTTTTGCTTTATATTCTCGACTTTGCAACTTTTAGCGTCTTAGCTTAAGATGCCTGAAGCACCCGTCTCACTATATCATCCATCCAATCCATCATTTCCGGAGGAATATTTTCTACGGAAGAGGTGATTGTGCCCTTCCTGGAAATTAAATTATCCCTCCATATCGCCGTACGCACGGCTCGCAACATGTCGGAAAATGTAACATGCTCTTTTTTGTGCCAAACAGTTGCCTCTACCTTAAGCAGATCTACCTTGCTCAATCGGTTGGCCATCAGACATACACAACTGTACATGCCCATTAATATAGGAGTTGATCAGGCGATTCCTCGATCCGACCATTGTCATTGAGTTTCAACACCCATATGTTCGCGGGTCTCTTCCAATGTGACCTCAATACCCCAGCGATCAACAAATAACTGTACCATGCGTTCCGGTGTCATGAGCGGGTTGGTACTCATTAGAGGTAAGGGGTCTAATTTTCCGGTGAGCTCCACTACTAAAACTTATCGAATTGGTATGGGAGTCGTACATGGTACAGAATTATTTACTTATAAATCAAAATGTTTGCCTGGCACTTGTGGGTATGGACAAGCTCAAAATGAGGGAGTCTTTGTTTGTGATTTAATTGCAATTAACAAATAAAATCGGTTAATCCGCCAATTCTTTTGTAGAGCTGATTCTTGATCGATTTTCTTTAATTAAATTATACCGTTCGTGACTCAAGAATCGGCTATTGGACGGGTTCAAAGCGCCAAAAATCGAATGCGGCAAAGTGGGTTGTATTGCCTCATACTAGCCCACTTTGCCGCATTCGATTTTTAGCAGCTTTCAATCCCGTCCAATAGCCGATTGTTGAGTCGCGAACGGTATACTCTGGTCCTAGAGGACACCAAATAAGTCTTGCCTGCTCATAAGAATTACTTGGTGTCCTACTAGGGCTTGTCCTAATTTTTTTTCGTCGGCTGCGCCTGATAAGAACCACTTTTTTTACATGTAGTTTGACCACAGTCTTTAAAGGACCTTTCTATGTTTATACTGCCTTGAAGCCCGTTAAAACGAGAAATTCCTCCACTCGCACTTACAGTAGTCTTTGTATTGCAAGCTATAGAAGATTTAAGATTCTCACTTTTGTTTCGATCCATTCCACCTAAAAGTCTCCCTAAAAACTCTATTCGCTTTCCATCATTTTGTATCTTAACTCTGGAAGATAAAAAAAACTCTGGCGGAAGAGATGGTGCTTTAGGGAGTCCACAAATATACTGTTTATCTATTTTTTTCTCACCATCATGTTCCAATAAAAAGAATTTCAATCCATGTTGATCTTGTTCAACTAAAATTTTCTTTCCCGCCTGATTGGTATCAATAGAGAGTTTATATGAATCTGTCATTTTAAAATCGTTTAAAATCTTAACCATTGTTTTTTCCTTTGTTTTTAAGTAACTATTCAGCAAAATTGTGCATGAATTGTAAAACATAATTTCTTTTTTTCTTGCAGACAATCTATCCCCAAAGTGACTCGTTCACCTTTAGGCAACTGCATCTAAATGCAGACCAAGCAGCTTAGCAGAACATTCATAAGAATGAAATTAAAATTTCACTATATTTTCAGATGCTCGGACGGAGGAAGGGGAAATATAGTCAAAAGTTGTGGATGAAAGGCTAAAAGGAGCGTATCCTAAAGATTTTTTCTCGCAGAAAAAATCAAAACAAAAGGACACGCTTATGGGTAGGAGAGCTGCGCTTATAGTCAGTCCAGACACCACGTCAGTGAATTCTGAAATTCTCCCCATCACAGGGCAGGCGTCTGCTTCAACATTTTTGCCGCAATTAAATCGACTAAAATGTGCAACAGTATCGGAGGATTCTGGCAGGCGAAGAGTAGACCCGTCTGCAGCAATAATCCTAAGTCCCTTCCAGATCCCAGCCTTGTCTTCTTGATAAAAAGTTTGCAGAGCCAAATCATTCAGTTCTTGGAAACATGAGCATGATAAATTAGCGCGAGCTTGGCTAAATGCTTGTTTTGATGCTGGATCATCCATATGAAAATACTCCCCAAGCCTATTGCAGACAATTTGTAGGCTATTTCGCACCAAGCGTACCAGAGTGCCGACGATTCTTTCGAAGGAAAGTTTTCTGCGTCGAGTGAATGCTGTAGATGCCAGGCGGTGTCTGGCGATAAAATTTAGATCTTTGAGAATCAAGGCGGCTTGTTTTAGAACTTTTTCAGTTGTCTTCATGGTCTCTCCTAAGAGACTCTATAGTTTATAGTTTTCTTCGACTTTTCAGTTTCTTTGGATTTAAGTCCCTATCGCCTTCCAACGCTTCGCGTTTCCAGTTGATCACTTGCGTTTGATGATCGATCGCCTCGATCGATCATCAAA
>JAJXYX010000073.1 GCA_021780355.1 bacterium
CGCCTCGATCGATCATCAAACGCAAGTGATCAACTGGAAACGCGAAGCGTTGGAAGGCGATAGGGACTTAAATCCAAAGAAACTGAAAAGTCGAAGAAAACTATAAACTATAGAGGGCGGAGCCCTTGCGTTGGCAGGATTGGATGAGCATTTGCAAAAAACGGTGGAACCTTTTACCTTAAAAACTGCTTTAATCACATGATACAACATGTCCGACATCGATTGGTTAGACCGGGGCTGCCATCATCAGCCTCATGCATTTTTGGGTCTTCACGATACGCCTGAAGGGCAGGCGATCCGCCTTTGGCGTCCGGGAGCGAGCGAGATTCATCTTGAAGTTCTTGGATCGATGGTAGAGGCAAAATGTGTAGATGCGAGGGGGCTTTTTGTCTATGTTCCGTCTACAAAGATTTTATCTAGTCAGTACCGCATTTACCATCGCAGCGGCCTTTTAGCTCACGATCCTTATGTCTTTTGGCCGCAAGTGGGCGAGACGGATTGTTTTTTATTCAATAAGGGATGCCACTATGAGCTTTTCCGTGTGCTGGGCGCGCAGCTTCGAGAAGTGGACTCGGTCCGCGGCGTCTCTTTTGCTGTATGGGCGCCGAATGCAAAAGGGGTTAGTTTGGTGGCTGATTGCAATCACTTTGATGGGAGAGCGTTGCCGATGCGCTCACTTGGCTCTTCTGGCATTTGGGAGCTTTTTGTTCCGGGGCTTGCTGCGGGGGAAAAATATAAGTTCGAAGTGCGCTCGCAGTTTGATTATTTGCGCGTCAAAAGCGATCCTTTTGCTTTTTGCTGCGAACTGAGACCTCAAACGGCCTCTATTGTAGCTGATGTATTTTCTTATCCATGGCGGGATGAGGATTGGATGAGAAAGAGAAGGGAGCGCCCTGCTTTGAAGCGTCCGATGAACGTTTATGAAGTGCATTTAGGGTCTTGGAAGCATTATGGCAGAGAGTTTCCTTCGTATGGGGAGCTGGCTATGGACTTGGCGGCCTATTGCCGCACGATGGGGTTTTCCCATGTAGAATTGCTTCCCGTGATGGAGCATCCGTTTGATGAATCGTGGGGCTATCAGGTCAGTGGATTTTTTGCGGCGACGAGCCGCTATGGCTCGCCTCAAGAGTTTCAACAATTCGTCGAGCATTTGCATCGAGAGGGGATCGGCGTCATTTTAGATTGGGTGCCCGCTCATTTTCCTCTCGACGAATTTTCTTTGGCCCGCTTTGATGGCACGGCCCTTTATGAACATGAAGATCCCAGAAAAGGGCTCCATCCCCACTGGCAGACGGCGATTTTTAATTACGGTCGCAGAGAAGTGATGAATTTTTTGATAGCTAGCGCTCTATTTTGGTTGGAAGTGATGCATGTCGATGCGCTGAGAGTCGATGCCGTCGCTTCGATGATCTATTTAGATTATGGGAGAAAGGCCGGAGAATGGATTCCGAATGCGGATGGCGGCCATGTGAATGTTGAAGCGGTTGAGTTGATTAAACATCTTAACTCGATTGTCCACGAGCGTTGCCCTGGAGCTCTTATGATCGCAGAAGAATCTTCTGCTTATATGGGAGTGACCCATAGCCAAGGATTGGGATTTGATCTCAAATGGAATATGGGCTGGATGAATGATACGCTTCGCTATTTTTCTAAAGATCTTATGTATCGAAAATTTCATCAAAATGATTTGACCTTTAGTTTGCTCTACGCTTTTTCAGAACAGTTCATGCTCGTTTTATCTCATGATGAAGTCGTGCATGGCAAGGGAAGTTTGCTGAATAAAATGCCCGGTCCTGACTGGCAGAAATTTGCCAATGTGCGCCTTTTGTATAGCTATATGATGTGCCATCCAGGAAAAAAACTCCTCTTTATGGGAGCGGAACTCGGCGTGTGGCATGAGTGGTATTCTAAAACTTCTCTCGATTGGTCCTTGCTCGATCATCCTTTGCATCGAGGGCTTTCTCACTGTATTCAAGAGATGAATCATCTCTACCACCGCTTGCCGGCTCTTTGGGCTTTTGATTTTTCTTGGGAAGGGTATGAGTGGATCGATTTTTCAGATGAAGAGCGAAGTATCCTTGTCTATTGGAGGCGGGGAGAAAATTCTCAGGTAATTTGTGTTCACAATTTTACGCCGGAATTTTATCCTTCTTACTGGATCAATGTAAAACATGTGAAAGCGGTAAGGGAGCTTATGAATACGGATGAAGAGAGATTTGGAGGTTCGGGGAAAACGAATCCAAACATTGCTTTTCAGTCGGATGGGTTTTTAGTGGACCTTTCTCCTTTAGCGACATTAGTTCTTGAGGTGGACTTTGCTTAAAAATCAGCGGCAATACATAGAACTTGTCGAGGAGCTGATCGAGCACGATAAGCATTATTATGATGAGGCGAGTCCCGTCATTTCCGATTATGAATATGATCGGAAGATGAAGCAGCTCATCGAGTATGAAAAAAAGCATCCAGAACATGTTTTAGCCCATTCGCCGAGCCAGCGGATCGGAGAGACTGCAACAGAAGGTTTTGTGCAAAGAGAGCACATAGCTCCCATGATGTCTTTGGCCAACACCTATTCTTCCGATGAATTGGCCGATTTCATCAAGCGGGTCCACAAGGGGCTTGAGAAAAAAGAGATCCTTTTTTCTTGCGAACTCAAAATGGACGGCACGGCGATCTCTCTTCGCTACGAAAAGGGGCGTCTTGTCCACGCTGTGACCCGAGGCAACGGCAAAGTTGGCGACGATGTCACAGCAAATATCAAGACGATCGGATCGGTTCCTCTTAAATTAACCGGTCATGTGCCTGATGTGCTCGAAGTGCGCGGCGAAGTGTATTTATCGCTTGCGACTTTTGAAAAGCTCAACGCGCAGCGCGAAGAGGAGGGGTTAGAACCTTTTGCTAACCCTCGCAATGCAGCCGCAGGTTCTCTCAAGCAGCTCGATCCGCGCGAGGTGGCCAAGCGCAAGCTCAACATCATGTGCTATGGCATAGGCGAGGGACAATCGCCGAAATCGACGCAGCATGAAACGCTCGAGTTTCTCGAGCGAGCAGGGCTTCCTGTCTCCAAACCTCACCATCGCGCCCTTTGTTCAAATCTTGAAGAGATCATGGAATTCGCAGAAAAAGTCCACAAAGAAAGGCCAAAACTTCCCTTCGAGATCGATGGCATTGTGGTGAAAATTGACGAGCTCAAATTCCATCAGATTCTTGGTGCCACGGGCAAGACGCCCCGCTTTGCCGTCGCCTATAAATTTGCGCCGGAGCAGGCTTGGACTCGCATTTTAGACATTACAGTTCAAGTAGGCAGAACAGGCACGCTCACTCCCGTCGCTGAACTCGAGCCCGTCTTCCTCGCTGGCAGCACCATTTCTCGGGCCACTCTTCACAACCAAGAAGAGGTAGCCCGCAAAGACATTCGAATTGGCGACTGCGTTGCGATTGAAAAAGGGGGAGATGTGATCCCCAAGGTCGTTAAAGTCGATTTCAAAAAGCGCCCCTCTTCCAGTAAGCCTTGGCACATGCCGACTCACTGTCCGGCTTGCCACGCTTCTGTCGTTCATCACAAGGGCGAAGTCGCGGTGCGCTGCCCTAATACCCGCTGCACAGCCCAGCGCATGCGCCGCATCCAGTATTTTGCCAGCAAGCACGCCATGGACATCGAGCACATGGGAGAAAAGGTCGTCGAGCAGCTCGTCGAACGCTCTCTCGTCACAAGAGTTTCTGATATCTATCTTCTCACGCCGCAAGATCTCGCGCGCCTCGATGGATTTAAGGAAAAATCG
Source organism: bacterium (assembly GCA_021780355.1). Taxonomy (GTDB): domain Bacteria; phylum Chlamydiota; class Chlamydiia; order Chlamydiales; family SM23-39; genus SZAS-17. The sequence goes on from JAJXYX010000073.1 coordinate 3,783, forward strand.
ATCCGCAATCTCCTCTACAGCATCGAGCAGTCGAAAAAATGCCCTCTCTCCCGCTTCATCATGGCCCTTGGTATCAAATACGTCGGCACCGAAACGGCCGATCTCCTCGCATCCCACGTCAAAGATCTAGACCATCTCCTTAGCCTTTCCCTCGATGAGCTCCTCTCTCTCGACGGCATCGGAGAGAAAACGGCCCAGGCCCTTGTCTCTTACTTCCAAGATCCCGATAACCTTGAAGAGATTCACCTTCTTCTCTCCCACGGCGTCTCTCCTGAGCGCGTCAAAAAGCACATCATCTCAGGCCATCCATTCGCCAATAAAACGTTCGTCCTTACAGGCTCACTCTCCCACTTCACCCGAGATGAAGCCTCTGAGCTCATCAAACAAAGAGGCGGCAAAGTTTCTGGCTCCGTCAGCAAAAATACCGACTACGTCCTCGTTGGAGAAGACCCCGGCTCCAAATACGAAAAAGCTAAAGAGCTCGGCGTTGCGATCTTATCTGAGACTCAGTTTAAGAGGATGCTGGATTAATTGGGGCTTCGCGCCAAGCCCCACCAAAGGACTTCGTCCTTTGGAAACCTATTTTATGATGCAATGGCTGATTCTTGTGTTAAATGCCCGATCGGCATAGAATGCCTCTCATTTTATAGATTGGGAGGGAAAAATGAGTTCGGTGACTGGCGCAAGTAGAGTTTTTCATATCCATAGCCTTCTTACAAAAGAGGGGATTTTTGAAAGAATCATGGAGGTGGTCTTTCAGCTGCGCCGAAAATTATGTTCACCTGAGTTTCTTCAAGAGGATCCAAATTTTTTGAAAGAGTATGATAGAGGCTTGACTTTGGAAGAGGCTCTTCAACAATTTTCGGAGTTATGGAGAGATTTTGATCGAGAGCAGATCATTTTGGCCTGCAAGCATGATTACCGTTCAAATGGGGGCAATGTCATTCTCAGATTAGCGGGAAAAAAGGGGTGTTTGGAGCTTTTCAAAATCATTGGTTTGGATATTTTACGTGAAAATAAGCATGGCCATTTAGATAAAGAGTTTAAAGGTCATTTTTGCTGCCACTATTTAGAAGCAGCTATACGAAGAGGCGACGAGGAGCTCTTTCAATCTCTTTTGGATTTACCGGAAGTGCAACAGGCGATTCATGCAAAAGATGTGGACATGCCAACTTTTTATCATAAGAATCCTTATGACTATGTAAAAGATCTTATTTCTAAAATGCAAATGCCCAATCGAACGAAATTTACTTCTTTATTGTACGGAGAAAAGATCGATTCGGATCTGTATTTCATTCGTCTTTTTAAAGATTATTTGAGTGAAGAAAAGCAAGAAGAGGCAGTTCAGTTACTAAAAGTGCTTGTGGCCAAACATCCCTCTGCTCCTTTATCGGGCAGCGCTGCTGTGATGAATTTTTATAGGGAGATGTTAAAAGAGAACCCGAATCATTTTGACCCTGATTTGTTCCCTCAAGGAGAAGAGCTTTCTTTTGAACAGAGATTGAGCTTTTTATTCACTTTAAAGCCTGATGTCATCCAAAAGACGATTGATGAGCTGGCTCAAGACGATCAAAGATGCGAGAAACTTTGCTCTAGAGAAATATATTTTACTAGCCTTTATAATGTTTTAGCACAAGGCCGCCGCAATCGCCTCAATGTTTATCAACCTATCAAAGAAGCTTTAAAAGAAATCCGTACATTGTTAGCGCAAAGGTCCTCTATAACGGGTAAAATGGCTGAGGAATTGCAAGAGTTTCTTCGAAAGATCCCCCTGATTACACTGGCATTGATTGCAAGAGAAGAGGAGCCTCTTATTTTGCCTTATCTTTCCTTTATGGAAAGCTTTCAGCTCAAAGCAGTCGTTCCTCAGATGAGTAAAGAGGAGCTTTTTCAATATTTAAGAACGTCGACCCTCTCTGGAATCGGGATATTGCAGGCTGCAATAGAAGAGCAGGCAGATTATTTTGTGGATCAGACGTTGGCTGTTTTTCAAGAGAGTGTGAAAAAGGCTGCAGAGGGACTAGCTCCGATGACGCAATACTTAGATCGACTAGATGATCTTTCAAAGAGAGAAGATTTAGACGTAGCTACAGTCTGTCAGATGTATTGGGAGTCGGATGGGGAATTTTCCCATGTTTTTTGTCCGATCCTGACGAATTTAACAAGCGCTCTTTCTATGCAACAGCGGTTAAAAGATCGGGTCAATGATCTTGGCTCAACGCTTCGCTCTCGATGTTCTTTTCTCAAGCAACCCGCAATCGTAGAGTTAGAGAATCAAATAGAAGCGTTTACTGTTCCTATAGAGACATATGAAACAGCGATTTCCTCTTTTGCCGGCTTTCTAGAAAAAATAAGAGCGGATTTTTTTCCTAAACCACCCGAAGAATTTTTGTGTCCTATCTCTTACAACTGTATGGAAAGGCCTTTAAAAGATCCTTATGGGCATTCTTATGAGGCAAAAGAAATTCTAACATGGCTTCAGAAAAAACATACCTCTCCGCTTACTGGACGGCCTCTTTGGGAAGACGATCTTGTGGAAAACAAGGAATTGAAAGAAAGAATTGAAGCATGGAAAGAAGAATATAGGACTTTTTTCCCTAAAAAATAACCATGCTTATAATCAATGGACATAATGCGATCCTCTTGAGTTTATTTCGTTCTAGAAGAAGGCATTTTCTTCCAACCATTGGTTCACAGCCGAAACAACCTCCTCTATGGATTCAGGCAGCTTGAGCGCGTCCTTATTCGTTTTGATTTTTTTGCGGTAAGCGCTCCAGTTTTTTTCCATCGCTTCAAAAGCATCTTTTCCAAATGAGGCTGGCAGTTTCTTGAGGGGAGTTTTTCTATGATGGAAAACAAGCTCAACGGCTTTCTTCGCTAAAGCTCTGTTTAAAACATTCAGACGGACCAATGAGTAAAGATCATGAAAATCCTTCATTCTGGTATTACCTCCTCCTCGGAAAACAATCGTTTCAAGCTTCTCTGCGAAAATAAATTCTTTTGGATAGCAATGTAAAAAAATCCTGCTTTCAAAGAGCGGGCCTTTCGATGTGGCTGTCAAATCTATTGGATGCTCGATCGGCTCAACGCGGTCTCCGAATCCCAAATCCATGCGGATGACCGTTTTTGTGGCTCCGAATAGCGCCTGCAAGGTGATCTCGCCTCCTGTATATGCAAGCTGCGAATGGTCGAGGATTTTGATTTTAGCCACTTCGAAAGAAAAGTTGTCATCGGCATCGAGATAGCAAATCGCTTGCAAAACAGTCCTTAAAGATTGTTCGGTGTTCGATAGTTTTTGAACAAAGAAATCAAGATCCTGCGTTTCTCTTCCAAGGTGAATGTACTTTGCCAAGAGCGTTCCTCCTTTTAAGATGAATTTTTCTTTGTAGGAAGATTTTGCTAAGCGCGTGAGAAATCTCTCTAAGATCAAATTCCTCCAAAGTTCTGCAAAGGTGGTTTCGCGCTCCTTCGCCAATGCTTTGATTTTTTCTTTGATTGATTGTTCAATTGCAGATTTCATAATGTAAATGCCGATATATAAGGAATTAAGTCGACTCTAAGCTTCGTCGCATACTTGAGGAGCTTGTCAATGTCGGGTTTTCTATCATTGCTTGTTTTCAAATAAGCTTGCAGAGCCTTCAAAGCTGTTTCTTTGTCTAGACAGCGGAAAGAATCTACGACGGTCCTTTCCCGATCAAAGATCTTGATCTTTCTATTGCCGATTTTGATCGTTGTCTGGCCGAAAGAAATATTCCGCATACGGACGGTACGGGTGTTTTCTCTTGAAGGCGAGGTGGTAGCATGCGGAATGGCGATCCAAAGCTCCCTCATGATTTCATCCGTTAGCCCGTAATAGCATAGGGCGGAGATAAGGCAGATGACGCCGTTTGGAATGCTTAAAGCGGTTATTGCCAAATCCTCCCATTCGAATGCCGAATGGAAATCAATGTCCTTGATTTTATACACCCCCCGGCTGACTTTCTCAATTTGTCCTTTTTGGCAGAAATAAGCCAGCATGCGGGGAGGGATTCCAACCTCTCTGCCCTCCGCAGACGAGAAAACTACCTTCTTAGAAAGCGCCCTGAAAGCTTCTGAATACTTTGATTTTATCATGCTTGTAATGTAACAGAAAAACCCATTAATCGCAATTGGGTTTTTATGTTACATCTTAGTCTTGTGAAAAAAGTTCATAAATCCTTTGATATAAAATCTTTGCATCAAGGGTTGTTCTGCGGTCTTAGAGCTAAAGGATGAGATAGAAGATTTTTTTGTTTCTATAGAACCGTATGAAACAGCAATCTTCTCTTTCGTTGGTTTTCTACAAAAAATAAGATCGGATTTTTTTCTAAAAAATAACCATGCTTATATAGTGATTCCGGTTGAAGGGCGCCCAAGATTTTTTTTAACGGTTCAATTTTCCAACTATTTTGGCAGGGTTACTATTCGAAGATTATAGGACCCTGCCAAAATAGTTGGAAAAGTGAATTGTTAAAACGGAAAGATTGGGTGCCTTTCAACCAGAAGCACTATATACCCAAGGTAATTCAAAATTTGGCCCTAGGCGGGAGATCGCTGCCAAAAATCGATTGTTACAAAGGGGGGGGGGTATTAAATCAATACAATCCCCCTTTGTAACAATCGATTTTTGGCGCTTTGAACCCGCCTAGCGACCAAATTTTGAATCACCTTGGGTATAATCAATGCAGAGCGGCCTTGTCCATTTTTCTTTCCAATCGGAGTTGGACTAGGTCGCTGTGCTTTTCGATAACGACCAAAGTTTTTGGATCTGCTAGTCCCTCTTTAAAGGCTAGATTGAACATTTCGGCTTTAACTTTATGAAAATCTGATTGGGATAATTGAGAAGGGAAATATCCATTGATAATCCACATTACGCTGCAATTATCTGTTTTTTGAGAGGTTTTGTAGATCGGCTCTCTTCCCAATTGTTCTTGTTTATCTTTGAATTGAATTCGCTCAGCTTTAGGGATTTGATCAAAAAGCTCATAGACTTCGTCTACGGATAGCTTGCAGTACTTTAAAAGAAGAAAAACTCTTTCGGGGGTTAATTCATCTTTAGGGATCCGTATAACGTATTCGTGGTCAAATTTTCTTTCCGATTCGCTTTTCCCTTCGGCAAGCGGTGCAGATTCATGACCTTCAAGGCCAAATCCTGAATTAAAAATAGAGCAGATGATAAAATCGGGATTTGTATCGGGGGAAAAACGGACGCCCAATGCATGTCCTCCCATAATGATGTAAGGATTTTTGGGATGCAAAACTGTTCCAAAGCACGGAACTAATTGACTTTGTCCTTGTTGGACAGTTTGTGCGATTCTTTCAGCCTCTTGCTTGAGAAGTTCTTCATCCCTATCTCTTAGGCTTTGGTGTTTGATTTGTTCTGTTTTGCGAGCTTGAACCATCTCATCGGCCATGTGCTGCGGGATGAGTGTAGACTCTTGAGAGAAACTGATGAGGGGGAGGAGAGCCTCTTCCTGTGTACAGCCTGGCCTATTTGGTATGGAAAATAAGAGGGGAAAAAACATAGGCTTTCCCAATCCGAGAGGCGGCGCTTCTACATGTCTTTCGCTTAACGGAGGAGAGGCCATTTTGGCTGGACCTAAGTCCAGATCGCTCCAGATGACGCCCGCTTTGGGAGTATTTAATAGTGGCTGTCAGGCGTGGCTAAAAAGTCTTCAAGCTCCCACCCGCTGGGTATTGAAAGGCCATGAAAACTCTTTTCCGATGAAACAGGATTAGCGCTCAAAATACCCTCTAATTTTATTTGAATGTAATTATATTATATCATGTTAATTTAAATTTTAAACTATTGGTTCATCCGGGGAATCGGTACCTGTCCATAGAGGAATGAGCCTAGGGCCTATAAAAAATGATGAATTCTGATAGTGAATGGGTTACAAAATAAGTTAAGCTTCGTAGATCCAAAAAAAAGTAGAC
>JAJXYX010000013.1 GCA_021780355.1 bacterium
TGATCAACTGGAAACGCGAAGCGTTGGAAGGCGATAGGGACTTAAATCCAAAGAAACTGAAAAGTCGAAGAAAACTATAAACTATAGGAGACTGTCTCTTAGAGACAGTCTCCTGAGCTCTACACCCGAAGGCAGCGCTCCAGCTGGACTTCTATAGCATGAGCAGCTCGATGCTGCGTTTCGACATTTTTGACATCAAACAGTATAGCAAGGCTAAAACCGAAAATAAAAATTACAGAAAGCGCGCCGCTGAACACGCCAAGCGCCGTGAAAGAAATGATCATCGCCAAACTTATTAAATTTCGACCTAAATCAGCTATGAGGTAATCCTTATTTACCTTCATCAATTGAACAGCTTTCGCCACATTGGTATATGGATGCTCTCTCTCTCCTGAAGGCAACAGCTGAGCGATTTTTTTACTCAAAGTATCTTTCTCCGTAGAGGAAACAAAACATCCAATGACGGGAATGCAAGAAGCGATCTTAGATGAGAGAGAATCTTCCGCTATAAAATAAGAATCCAACGAGAAAACATCTCTTTTTTCTGAGGAAGCAGGTACTGATCCAGCCATGTCAAAAACTCCTTAATTTTAGGTTTATCAAAAATTTAAACCGACACAGGTTAGCAAATTCAGAAAAAAAAAGACAACTTAAAAAAATTTCTTTCCATCCCACAACCTAGTGAAATGTACTATTGTGTAACTTCCCGACATACCTTATACTGTTTGCAGCAAATATACCGTTCGTGACTCAAGAATCGGCTATTAGAGGGGAGATCGATTTTTGTCGCTTTGAACCCCTCCAATAGCCGATTCTTGAGTCACGAACGGTATATCTCATTTTCTAAACTATAAATTTTATTTGAGAAAGACATGGAATTCCAAGCCAAAGGCCAGATCAAACTCCTTGAAGCGCTGCAGCACATGTACCCTGACAGCTCGAAAAGGACATTAAAAAATTGGCTTGCAGGAGGGAGATTTTCTCTCGATGGGCAAAAAATAACCCGCGAAAATCTCATGCTTGAAGAAGGTCAGGTGGTAGCCGCCGCCGATTCTTTCCGCCCTCAGACGGTTCCAGGTTTAAAAATACTCTACGAAGACCGCTATCTCATTGCAATTGATAAACCCGTCGGGCTGCTCAGCGTCCCTCTCGACGAGGAATTTTCTAAAAAACGGCATGCCTTGGGGCTGCTCCGCTGGCATTACTCGACGGATCAAATTTATGCAGTCCACAGGATCGACAGAGAAACTTCCGGGGTTCTTTTATTTGCCCGAGGCAAACAAACGGAAGACAAGTTAAAAAAATTATTCGAAACCCACGATTTAACAAGAGAATATTACGCTATCGTCGAAGGGAGGCTCTCTGAGCCCAAAGGCATTTGGGAAAGCCAGCTGATCGAATTGCCCAGTCTGGATGTCGTCGAATCTCCCGAAGGAAAACGGGCCGTGACCCACTTTGAAGTACTCAGAAGATCGGCAAAGTATTCTTATCTTCGCCTCACTTTAGAAACGGGGCGCAAACACCAAATCCGCGTCCACTGCCAAGCAGCCGGCCATCCGGTCGTAGGAGACAAACGCTACGGCTCGACAGAAAGCCCAATGGGACGTCTTTGCCTTCACGCCCATTTACTTTCCCTCGTTCATCCTTTTACAGGAAAACCGCTTACATTCACGTCTCCTTTGCCCTCTATTTTCAAAGTCCTCGGCGGCTCTTGCGGATAATGTCAAATCAGTCTATAGTGAAAAGGAACCCCTAGCTGGAAAACCGTTTTGGACTTTAGCGATTTTATTAATAACTTCATTGCTCTGCTCGTGGTGACAAACCCCCTCTCGGCGCTCCCTGCAGTATTAAAAATCACAAAAAACCAATCTCTTCCTGAAAAAAAGAAAACGGGCATCACAGCAGCGCTCGCTGTCGGCATCATTTTGCTCATCGCTACATGGGGCGGCTCGCCTCTTTTAAAAGGTTTTGGGATTAAACTGCCCGCTTTCCAAATAGCAGGAGGACTTGTGCTGCTGATGCTCGCTTTTTCCATGTTAAATGCGCAAGAGAGCACGATTAAACAAACAGCAGAAGAACAAAAAGAAAAAAGACCCGATTCCGGAGCCATCGTGCCTTTAGCTATTCCGATCATCGCCGGCCCTGGCGCCATCAGTACCGTCATCTTGCACACGAACCAACACCCCGGCCTATTCGATCAAATCCTTGTCAGCTTTTCTGCCATTTTGGTTGCTTTTGTCATGGGAATACTTCTCTATTCCGCCAGTCATCTGGAAAAAATTTTCGGACAAACAGGAATCAACATCTTCAATCGAATCGGCGGTCTTTTATTGGCAGCGATTGCCATACAATCAATCACAAACGGGCTTATCGACTCGTTTCCAAGCCTAAAAATCTAAAACAAATACCAAGGCTTCTCCTATACCGTTCGTAACTCAAGAATCGGCTATTGGACGGGTTCAAAGCGCCAAAAATCGATTGCGGCAAAGTGGGTTGTATTGCCTCATACTAGCCCACTTTGCCGCAATCGATTTTTGGCAGCGATCTCCCATCCAATAGCCGATTCTTGAGTCACGAACGGTATAAATTGTTGAGTCAGGAACGGTAGACAATTTTAAGTTTCAACCTGAAATTTGCAAACAACTCACCAAAAACCCTAATCGCCCCCAAAAAAAACAGAGGAGCAAAAAAAACATTGTCATCCAAGCTCCTTTTATTTTATTCTGCCAAACAGATCAAATGAGGATGTTTATGAGATGGATCATTCCTATTTTTGCTTGCTACTTCGCATTGCAAGCGGCCGAAAAACGGGCAGAACCTACCCCTCCTCCTTTTGACGCAGATCTTTTCCGGAAAGATGAACAGGTCTTCTCAGGCCATGTAGAATTTCTTTATTGGACGATTGAAGAGCCTGATCTGGATTATACTTTAAAAATGAACACGCCGGCGCCAGGCACCGGAAGCGCAAACTATGCCCAAGGACACTTTCAAACGGCAAGCTACAATTTCGATCCAGGCATGCGTCTGGCGCTCTCATTTTATCGAGCTGAAAGATACTGGGAAGTCAAATGGCAGTATTTACGAGGCACGTTCCGAGGGTCAGATCATGTGGCAGCCCCAGATGGCTCCGGCGAATTTCTCACAGGAACATGGCCTCAAATCATCGGAGGCAACCTCGTAGAGGCAAAAAGCCACCTCCATTTTAATTACAATATCTTCGACATGTTAATCGCCCGAGTCTTTAATCCTAATCCCCACCTGCGCATTCGGATGATCGGAGGCCCTACGACAGCTTGGATGAGCCAGCAATGGATCGTTCGATATTTGAACAATTCACACAAAAATTCACGTATCAATAACCGCTGGACTTACGCAGCGGGCGGCCTTAAATTTGGGACCACTATCGATTGGTATTGGGGGGAAGATGTTTACATCGCTGCCGCAGGTTCTGCCGGTCTTTTGATGGGCAGCTATCATAATCAAGCAAAACAAACTACAGATGCTCAGCCAGCCGGAGGCTCTGGCTATAATCTTGCTATCCCGCTGAGAAATGCAAAACTCGAAAACATCAGACCCTCTTTTACTGCGCAAATGAGTCTGGGACCTTGCTGGGAGAAAAATTACAAAAACGCCCGTACGGAATTATTCGCAGGCTATGAGATTACCGTTTGGACAAATCTCCAAGAGCTCTATCATTCTACGTCAGGAACCCCGTCTGAAACAAAAGAAACTTGGATCAATGCCGGCATGCTCGCTCTGCACGGCGTTACGCTCCGCCTCTCTGCAGATTTTTAGCAATTGCTAAAATTCTCTTAAAACAGTACGATTCTGACCCATATAATTACCTAAGGTGCATATGGTTACAAGAAAAGTCCTGTCTATTTTCTCCCACGTTCTTTTGTATGCGGCTTTGCCGACATGTCTTCACGCAGGTTTTGCAGACTGGTTTTCTTCTTTTACTCCAAAAGCTCAAGAAGCGAAAAATCGTTTAGAAGGGATAGATTCTCTTATTGAAAACGCTTTAAAAGAATACGAAGTACCCGGTCTCGCCGTCGGTGTCATTGTCGATGGGCAGCTCGTCTATTCCAAAGGGTTCGGCTATCGCGATTTGGAAGCGAAAAAATCTGTTAGCCCCGACACTTTATTTGGCATCGGATCTTGCACCAAGGCGTTTACAAGTTTTTTGGCAGGCACGCTGATTGATGAAGGTCTTTTGGACTGGGACACACAGGTTTTAGATGTTTTACCCAGTTTCCGTCTGTATGATGAATATGCGACGAACCACATGACGCTCCGAGACCTTCTCACGCACCAATCCGGCATGCCCCGCCATGATTATATGTGGTATAATTCCAAACTCACAAGAACAGAACTGATGCAGCGTCTCCGTTATCTCGAGCCAGCCAGCCAGCTCAGAGAGCGCTATCACTATAACAATCTCATGTACATGACAGCCGGCTATCTCATGGAGGGGCTCACAAACAAAAGCTGGGAGACGCTTGTCTCGGAAAGAATCTTTACTCCCCTCAAGATGAAAAAATCGAATTTTACCATCGAGGACATGCAAGCTTCATCAGACTACGCCTATCCCTACCTCCAAAAGCAAGATCAGCTCATTCGCATAGCCTTCCGCGATATTTCGGTCATCGGCCCCGCAGGTTCGATCAACTCAAACATCACAGACATGGCCCGCTGGGTAGAAATGCAGCTGGCGCAGGGCGTTTACAACGAAACCCCCCTCATCAATCAAGCAACCTTGCAAGAAATGCACTCTCCTCAAGTGGTCGTCAGCGGAACGCCGGAACATAAAGAAGCTGTTCTGAGCACCTACGGCATCGGCTGGGGAGTTTTATCCTATCGAGGCCACTATCTTGTCAGCCACGACGGCGGGGCGGAAGGATTTACTTCCGTTGTCAGTTTACTGCCTAACGAAGGGATCGGCCTCATCATCCTAACGAACAAAAATCTCACCACGCTCCCCCGTTTTCTCTCCGCAGAAATCATCGACCGCCTGCTCGCTCTTTCCCCTATTAATTGGTACCAAGAAGGGCTCGACTATTATCTCAAAACCAAAGCATCCCAACATCAGCTGCAGCAAGAAGAAGATCTCACACGCAAAAAAGAGACTTTTCCTTCTCATGATCTCAAAGACTATGTAGGGCAATTCGAGCATCCAGGCTACGGGACTGTCGACGTCGCTCTCAAAGACGAAAAGTTAGCTCTCACCTTCAATCACATCACCAGCTCTTTAAACCACTGGCACTACGATATGTTCGTTGTTTCAGAAGAATCGGAAGATCTTCTCTTCTCCCGCATCGGAACGAAAATTACCTTCCGAATGAACTTTCACGGAGAAATCGAAGAGCTCGTCATCCCCTTTGAGCCAGGAACTGCCGATATCGTTTTCAAGAAAAAACCAAGTAATGAATTCGAATCTCTCTCGTATCTGCAAAAATTCGTTGGCCTTTACCAAATCTACGGAATCACCGTCGAAATCGCCATCAAAGATCAGCACCTCGTCGCCCTCATTCCAGGCCAGCCCGTCTTTGAACTTCTCCCCAATGCAGAAAGTACCTTCACTGTCAAAGGCAAGACAGGCTACACCGTCCGCTTTGTCCTCGAAAACGACATCATCCAAGAAGTCCTCCTCATCCAACCCTACGGAGCCTTCTCAGCCAAACCCAAACGATAATTTTTCCTCAAGAGCGGGGCTTCGCCCCGCACCCCATTAAGGGCTGCCGCCCTTAAAACCCCTTTTGTTTTTTTCTTCCTGCGAAAAACCGCAGGAAGAAAAAACAGTAGTTAATGCCCGCTGCCAGATGGAAGTTTGCTTAAAAACCAATTCTTTTTAAACTCACTGCAGGCTTTCTCTCGCTCAAACATACATTGATTGCAAAGTTCCGTGTAATCCCCATCATTAATCTCTTTTTTGCTCAGTTTCTCCTCAATAGCCTCATACCTCTCTCCAAATTCCTCTAAGCGTTTTTTAAGCCCTTCTTGCGCTTCTAGATTCTCCGAAAAGAGTTTTTCGAAAAAAGGCAACTGGATCGCTTCTTCCACATAATGCGCTTGAACTTCTCTGACAAGCTCTTCCTCATCGACCCAGTCGCGCTCTCCTATATGTCCATAAGCCATGGTTTGTATTGCCGTGAGAAGTCCTAGCCTTTCCCTCAAATGGGTTTCATAATAGAGATAAATTTCTACACCCTCTTGCTGTACTGCCATCTCGGGCATCCGGCTTAAAGCGTTGCGGAGGGCAAGCGTTTTTCCAGCTCTCGCCAAAAGGGCAATAACGTCCGATTCTGTCATCTCTTCTTGAGGAACAAGGATTTTCCAAGAAACAAAAAGTTCATTCAGCGCCATCGCGGAGCGATCTTGACAACCCTCATGATTGGCTCCGACTTGATTAATAAAAGACTCTTTAAAACCTTCATGTTTTAAATCTACAAGCATGGCGCAAACAATCTTTGCCAACTCTCGCTGATGACCTTGGAAATCTTTCGTGCGAGACAAACGCACCAGCCACTCATGGATATTTCTCCTATCTTCTTCCGGAAAGCCATGAATGAACTGCAGCTCTTCTGCGCTCTTTTCCGCATAAACGCTCCAAAGGCGAAGCAAATGGGACAAGGCCTGCAAAGCTTCTTGATCTCTAAGATTTCGACAGGCCATGAGAATCTGATCAGCCTGAGCTTGCGTGACTGCCGTCCCCTCGATATGCAGTCCTGTAAGAGAGCCGCAATTTGCCAAACTAAGAGGAAGCTCTGCCAATCTGGGGTTATTTTCTAGGTGAATCTCCTCAAGATTTGGGAGGTTAAAAGAATCTGGCAGCCTCTCTAGGCGGTTATTTTCTAGGTAAAGCCCCCGAAGATTTGGGAGGTTAAGATGATCGGGCAGCCTCTCTAGGCGGCTATTTTCTAGGTAAATCTCCCGAAGATTTGGGAGGTTAAGATGATCGGGCAGCCTCTCTAGGCGGTTATTTTCTAGGCAAAGCCACCGAAGATATGGGAGGTTAAGATGATTGGGCAGCCTCTCTAGGCGGTTATTTTCTAGGCCAAGCCACCGAAGATTTGGAAGGTTAAGATGATCGGGCAGCCTCTCTAGGCGGTTTTTTTCTAGGTAAAGCTTCCGAAGATGTGGAATGTTAAGATGATCTGGCAGGCTTGTCAAGCCAAGGTTCTTGATGTCAAGAACCGTTTCCCTGGAAGCATAACAGTTTAAGATTTTTTTAGCTGCAATAATTCGATGATTATATTCCTCATCTGAAATTTTCTCTTTGCACCAATCAATTACATCTTGTTGGGTTTCATCAATTTGTTGCCCCTGAAGCCCTAGATCCTGAACAACCTGAGGTTCTGTTGGCGGCTTCCAGAAGTAATTCCTATATAAATAATACCCCCCTGCGCCTATTGCAAATGTGCCTACACCTAGCGCAGTTTGAGCAACCTTAGATACTGTAGAACCTGCCAAAACCGCAGCCCCGCCTAAAAGCCCTTCTGTGACATTAACAGAACCTTCAAAAACAACTGGAACCATAAAAAAAACCTTTTTAACGCTATCAATATTTTAAATAAATAGCATAAACAAAGAAATCGATTATAATCCAGTTTTTTACAAGCGTATACCGTTCATAACTCAAGAATCGGCTATTGGACGGGTTCAAAGCGCCAAAAATCGATTGCGGCAAAGTGGGTTGTATTGCCTCATACTAGCCCACTTTGCCTCAATCGATTTTTGGCAGCGATCTCCCGCCTAATAGTCGATTCTTGAGTCACGAACGGTCTATTTCCTGACGATCCCTAAGCAAATGTTAAAAAATGGAAAACAGAAAGGTTAAAGGAGGCGTTTTCCGGAAAAACAAGAGTCAAAAGAAACCAGGGCCCTTGTTAGTCAAAAAAAATCTTACCACCGATTTTTGACAAACATCGCCCATGTTCTTTTTTTCTTCCTGCGAAAAACCGCAGGAAGAAAAAACAGTAGTTAATGCCCGCTGCCAGATGGAAGTTTGCTTAAAAACCAATTCTTTTTAAACTCACTGGAGGCTTGCGCTCGATCAAACATACATTGATCGAGAAGTCGCCTGTAATCCCCCTCATTAATCTCTTTTTTGCTCAGTTTCTCCTCAATAGCCTCATACCTCTCTCCAAATTCCTCTAAGCGTTTTTCAAGCCCTTCTTGCGCTTCTGGATTCTCCGAAAAGAGTTTTTCGAAAAAAGGCAACTGAATCGCTTCTTCCACATAATGCGCTTCAACCTCTTTCACAAGCTCTTCCTCATCGACCCAATCGCGCCGTCCCATTAAGCCATAAGTCATGGTTTGTATTGCCGTGAGAAGTCCTAGCCTTTCCCTCAAATGGGTTTCATAATAGAGATAAATTTCTACACTCTCTTGCTGTCCTGCCATTTCGGGCATCCGGCTTAAAGCGCTGCGGAGGGCAAGCGTTTTTCCAGCTCCCGCCAAAAGGGCAATAACGTCCGATTCTGTCATCTCTTCTTGAGGAACAAGGATTTTCCAAGAAAGAAATAGTTCGTTCAGCGCCATGGCGGAGCGATCTTGACAACCCTCATGATTGGCCCCGACTTGACTCATGAAAAGCTCTTTAAAACTTCCATATTTTAAATCTGCAAGCATAGAGCAAACCATTTTTGCCAACTCTTGCTGATGACCTCGAAAATCTTTCGTGTGAGACAAACGCACCAGCCATTCATGGATATTTCTCTTATCGCCTTCCGAAAAATCATGAATAAACTGCAGTTCTTCTACGCTCTTTTCAGCATAACCGCTCCAAAGGCGAAGCAAATGGGGCAAGGCCTGCAGAGCTTCTTGATCTCTAAGATTTCGACAGGCCATGAGAATCTGATCAGCCTGAGCTTGTGTGACTGCTGTCCCCTCAATATGCAGTTCCGTAAGAGAGCCGCAAGTTGCCAAACTAAGAGGAAGCTCTGCCAAGCTTGGGTTATTTTCTAGCAAAAGCCACCGAAGATTTGGGAAGTTAAAATGATCTGGCAGCCTCTCTAGGCGGTTATTTTGCAGGAAAAGCCACAGAAGACTTGGAAGGTCGAAATCGGCAGGAAGCTCCTCTAGCTCATTATCCGATAGGTCAAGACGCCGAAGAAATTGAAGGTTAAGATCTGCCGAGAACCTCTTTAGCTTGTTATTATGTAGGTCCAGATTCACAAGATATGGGACGTAAAGATTAGCTGGCAGCTCCTTTAGATTGTTATTTTGTAGGAAAAGCTTCTCAATACTTGGGAGGTAAAGATTGGGTGGCAAGCTTGTCAAGCCAAGGCCGCTAAGGTCCAGCTCCGTTTTTGCTGAAGCGAGACAAGTTAAGATTATTTTAGCTGCAGACATCCGACGATCATATTCTATATCTGAAACACTTTCTTTACACCAATCAATGATGGGTCTCTGCATATCTCCTAATTCTTTTCTTTCAAGTTGTAGATCTTGAAGAACCTGAGATTCCGTTCGCGCCTTTGGGAAGCAATTTCTCCTATATAAGTAATACCCCCCTAGACCTATTGCGAACGCGCCTACGCCTAGCGCCGTTTGCGCAACCGTAGATACTGTGGGACCCGCCAAAACCGCAGCCTCGCCTAAAAGACCTTCCGTGACATTAACAAAACCTTCAAAAATAACTGGAATCATAAAACAACCTTTTTAACATTATTAATATTTTACATTAATATTATAAACAAAAAAAACAATTATAAGCCAGTTTTT
>JAJXYX010000098.1 GCA_021780355.1 bacterium
AAATCGATTGTTACAAAGGGGGGTAGTATTAAAATCAATACAATCCCCCTTTGTAACAATCGATTTTTGGCAGCTTTCAATCCCGCCTAGCGGCCAAATTTTGAATCACCTTGGGTATACATGAATTCTTTGATTCAGCAATTTTTTAATATCGAAGAGAAAAATGGAGATGTCCATTTTCATGACGTCTATTTTCTTCATGAGCAGCCGAGTTGGAGTTGGGAAGAAGCGTGCCAAAAAGCGCCGCAGCTGCCGAGACCTTGGTTTGAGCTGAGCCGCATTTCGTCTAGTGATCGAATAGAATTTGTTTCTGCTCTATGGCTAGACAAGCTTCCTTACCATCCCAAAAGTTATCCTGCTTTGGTCCGTTTTTTTCAACGCTTGGATGATATTGGCATTATTTTGCATCGGCAAAGCGAAGAGGAGTTTTTTACTGTTGAAATGGTTTACAGCTTAGCGGATAATAGTTCGTTTTTCCGAGGCCTTCCGCCTTGCATAGAGGAAGAATTTCAGAGGATCAAGGCGGAGATTCCTTATGATTTGCCTCGAGATTTTGAAGCGTTTTGCCGCATTCATCATGGCTTTGGCAAACTCTCTGAATTGGGGCTTTTGACGATAGATGAAATGGTAGAGGAGCGAGAGAATGTTATTCAGTCGGTATTGGAGGCTAACTCGATTCTCCGTTCGGGCGATACTCTGATTGATCCAAACTTATTGATCCCTTTTTATGAATCATTTGGACTCGCTTCTTATCAGTGTTTTTATGCAGACTGGTATCCTGCTTCTGAAATGGGAAATATATATTTATCAGGAATTGATTATACAGTATCTGATATAACAGATAGAAGGACGTGGGCAGAGCATTTGGCGTTTCCAACTTTTGTTGAATGGTTGGTTTATTATCTGGAAGGGATGACTTTGTTCGTTTAGGATATTATGTATTTGGTGCAAGATTTTGTCGCGCAGCATGGAAAATCTCTTGGGCTGGAATTAGTTGCGGGCCGAGGAGGTTTATCGAGGCGCATTAAAAAACCTGAAGTGCATCGGCCGGGCTTAAGTCTAACGGGTTATTTGCAAGGCTATGTCCCCAGCCGGATTTTGGTGATCGGCAGACAAGAAATCGAATATTTGCGAGGACTCGATTTTTCTTTGCAGCTTCAGCGCTTAGAGGCGATTTTTACTGCGGCGACGCCAGCTGTGATTATTGCGCGGGGCTGCCGCATTCCTAAAGAGCTCCATGGCTTTTGCGATCGGACGAGACTTCCTCTATTCCGAGCAAGCTCGAATGCGACGAATTTACTGAGCCGTATTACGTTTTTATTGCTTGAAGAATTTTGTCCTAGCGTGACTCTCCATGGCACGCTCGTCGAGGTGTTTGGCGTAGGGCTCTTGATTCAAGGGGAATCTTCGGTGGGTAAAAGCGAAGCGGCGCTAGGCCTTATTGAACGAGGGCATCGATTGATTTCAGACGATGTGGTGCGAGTGAAAAAAAAAGAGGGAGCTTATTTAGTGGGAGCAGGACCTGAACTGACGCGCCATTTAATGGAGATTCGGGGCATTGGCATTATTAATGTCGCGCATTTGTACGGGGCTGTTTGCGTGAGGCCGGATAAGGGGCTCGATATCGTTGTGAAATTGGAAGAGTGGGATGAGCTCCATTTTTACGATCGAGTGGGATTGGATGAAAAATTTATCGATGTGTTAGGAGTGAGCGTGCCTTATCATGTTCTTCCTGTGAAACCGGGGCGCGATGTGGTGTTGCTGTTAGAAACCATTGCCCTTAATCATCGCTTAAAAGATATGGGATACAATTCTGCCAAAGAATTTAACGCTAAACTGCTCGAAGCATTAGCTCGAAGACAAAAAAAGAGGGTTGTTCGTGAAACTCGTAAATAAAGTAAAAGTAAAAAATGCTCTGGGACTGCATACTCGTCCTGCTGCAGCTATTGTAAAATTGCTTCAGCTCAGAAAATCATCTGTACTGTTTACTTATAAAGATGAAACGATTAATGCTAGAAGTATAATGAGTATTTTGATGTTGGCGGCGAAAAGAAATTCGCTGATCACGGTGACAGTCGAAGGAGAAGATGCGGAAGTGACGATGGCGAACATTGTTCGAGCCTTCGATGAGGAATTTGGAGAAAAATGATGAGTCAGGCCGAAGAGGTCATACTCCGTGGGCTGCCAATTAGCAAAGGAATTGGTATAGGCTCCCCTGTTTTTTTTTTCAACGCGGACGATGAAATTCCCGAGATCTCGATTGCAAAAAAAGAGGTTGAGAAGGAAGTGGAGCGGTATCGCCGTGCTCTTTTTTTAAGCCGCCAAGATGTTGAAGGCCTTCAAAAGATGTCTCTCAATGAAGGCCCTCCAGAAATCGTAGCGATTTTGGGAACTCATTTAGAGATGCTTCAAGATCCTTTGATCACGACGGTGATCGAAGATAAAATTCGACAGCTTCAGCGTAATACAGAATCGATTGTTCATCATCTAATTGAAGAGTATAAACTTAAGTTTAGCACCTTGCAGGATCATTATTTTCAAGAAAGGGTCCGAGATCTGATCGATGTTTCCCGCAGAATTTTAGGTCATTTAAGACCTTTGGATAAAGTGCAATGGGTCGACATTCCTCATCATTCGGTGATTTTAGCTCATGAACTTGTTCCTTCAGAGACAATCGAGGCGAGCGGTACGCAGGTGAGCGCATTTGTGACGTCTGCTGGAGGCATTACTTCTCATGCAGCTATCATTGCGAGAGCGAAGGGCATTCCTTATGTTGCCAATGTAGATATTAAGCTGTTAAAGCGGATCGAAATGCAATCGATGATTGTCGATGGATCGCAAGGTCTTGTGATCATGAATCCGCAGCGCAGTACGCTAAAAAAATACCAAGAGATCAAAAAGGGGCATTTAGAAAAATTCCGCCTCATTAGCCATTCTAGCCATTTGCGAGGAGAGACGGTCGATGGATACGAAGTGCGTATTTTCGCCAATCTTGAAAACCCAAAAGAAGTCGATTTTCTCTTAAAAAATGGTGCCGAAGGGGTGGGGCTTTTCCGTTCGGAATATCTCTTTCTTTCCAAAAAGATGTTTCCGACTGAAGAAGAGCAATTTCAGATTTATCGACGCATGGCAAAAAATCTCAAGGGGCGTCCTTTAGTCATTCGGATTTTCGATATTGGCGGAGATAAAAAAATCGATGTTCTTCCCGACAGCCCAGATGCTTGGTATTTTCAAACCATTGGCGTTGAGACTAATCCAGCGCTTGGATGCCGGGCGATCCGATTTTTGCTCCGTTATCCCAATCTTCTCCATAGTCAGCTTCGAGCGATTTTACGAGCGAGCGTATTTGGTGAAGTGCAGATTTTAGTCCCCATGGTCTCCGACATTTCTGAGCTGCGCACAGTTCGTCAAAAAACACAAGAGATTCGAGAAGAACTGGAGCGAGAGGGGATCGCGACTGCCCCTATTTCGATTGGCTGCATGATTGAAGTGCCGTCTTCTGCTATTATCTGCGACGCTTTAGTGCAAGAGTCGGATTTTGTGTCGATTGGAACTAACGATCTCGTGCAGTATGTTCTTGCAGCGGACCGGAGCAATCCAGCTGTTTCCGATCTTTATTTTGCAACCCATCCGAGTATTTTACGATTAATCCATATGATCGTGACATCGGCCAATCGTTTTTGCAAACCAGTCATCGTCTGCGGAGAGAGCGCGGCCGATCCTATGATGGTTCCTGTTCTTTTGGGGCTCGGCATTCGGGAATTTTCCGTTTCAGCCCGCCATATTCCTCTCGTCAAACACACGATTCGCAAATGGCGTATTCTAGAAGCCTGCAGGCTAGCCGAGCAAGCCTTAGAATACACTGTCGCACAAGATCTAAGGCAGTTTTTAAGCGCCGCTACTGATGCGATTGTTTAAGAAGAAGCAGCCAAAGAGGAATGATTTTACACGGAAGATTAGATAGCTGTTCGGGCAGTGTTTTGGCTACAAGAAATGCTTCAGCTTTTGGAAATATTTTTTTAGCCTCTTCGATAGCTTGTATCTCGCGCTTGAATACTTTTGGGTCATCTAATTTTTCTGAGACGACTTGCCATATTTGCGTAATCGTATTTCCTTCTCGTATGAGAAAATCGATTTCATGCATTTCACTCCAATAAAATACATGATTTCCAAAAAGTCTTCTCAAATGATGATAGACCAGCGATTCCACCAAGCGGCCATCATCGGCAGAGTGAGCGAAACTAATTGCATTTCGTAGGCCAAGATCTATGGCATAGATCTTTTGAGGATGACGCTGACGTATGGCTGCTTTAAGACTAAAAAAAGAGACGCTTTCTATGAGAAATGATTCTTGAAGATATTGGCAATAACTTGTGGCAGCGTCTGTAGAGATTTGAAATGTATTTGCCAAGCGTTGAAAAGAGTTGAGATTTCCTGTTTGCGTAAGTAAATGAACTGCCAAGTTACGTAATAAAACAGGATCGCGCAAACGATGGCGAAGCACGATGTCTTTGTAGAGAATATCGTCAAAATATTCGATGAGAATGCGTTCTTTATGTTTTGAGGTTTGGGCGAGAGCAACAGCAGGAAATCCTCCCCATTCTTGATAGTCATTTAATGCTTTACGGATAGGAGCTGCCGCTGCCATGGGCAATTGATGTTTTGGGCAAGGAATTTGTTTGAATTCGAGATATTCTGCAAAATTTAAAGGAGAAATTTCAAAAGTAAGATGCCGTCCCGTCAATACTGTAGCAATTTCTCGAGACATGAGTTTCGCTGAAGATCCTGTGATGAAAATTTTTATATCCTCTGTTTGATTGCGCGCTCGAACCCAACGCTCCCATTCCGAAATATTTTGAATTTCATCTAAAAACAAAAAAACTTTTCCTTCGGGAAAAATATGTTCCCGATAAGCCTCGTAAATTTCATCTAATCCTTTGAGATGGAGAAAGGGGATGAGCTTTGGTTCTTCAAAATTCAGATGAAGCATAGCCTGTTTAGGGACGCCTTCTTGTTCAAGGGCATCCATAATTTGGTAGAAAATGGTACTTTTGCCTGAGCGGCGAGACCCTATTAAGACGATGATTTCTGGAGTATGGAGGTAAGGGAGGATATGCGGCGTGATTTGTCTGGGAATTCCGCTTTTTAAGTCGTTTTCTCCCCAGCGATTCCATTTGTAAAGAATTTCGATCATATATACGCCTGTTATATCGGTTGAATATGCATTACATATAACCGATATAACCGACGAAATCAAGAATATTTATTCGGGTATAACAGCAAAAGAAGCGTTGTTTAGAACCTAAATCCTGGTATCTGAGGCAGTTCCGATTGCGACGCTTCAATCTTTCCGGCGGCGTCTTCAAAGGCGGCGAGGATGAGATCTTGAAGTCCCTCGACATCGCTAGGATTGACGCATTCAGGATTGATCGAGATCTTTTTCGGTGTTTTTTCTCCATCTAGCACGACAGTGACGAGCCCATTGCCCGCTTTGCCTTCAACAAGCGTATTTTTTAGTTGGTTTTGCATTTGTCCGAATTGCTCTTGCATCATCCGGGCTTGTTTTTTCATTTTGGAAAATCCGCTTCCCATACATCCTCTCTCTACATTTTAAGGGTCCCTTCTAACTCCACGGCGGCAAAGCGCATCATGGTCTCATAATGGCTTGCATGTTTTTGAAGGGGGGTGGTTTGATTGTTTTGTGGAGTAAATACGCTAGGCGCTTCAAAAGTGTATTCCTTCTGTTCCGAAACTGCTGGCTGCGATTCGGGGGGCGTTTTTATAAATACGCTGGGGGCTTCTTCGTGTTCAAGCGCTGGCGAAGTTTCTGTTTCAAGGGGAGTTTCAGTAGGTGCTGGAATAAATACGCTTGCAGTGCTAGGAGGTTTTTCGAGAGCGCTAGGCTCTTGGACAGGCGTCGGCTCGGGAACAAAAACGCTAGGAGGGGCTGCAGCCGGTTCTTTGGGCTCTAAGATAGAGTGAGGCATTTCTGCATCTATTTTCTCTATTTCTTGCGCGGGAACCTTTAAGGAATGATCAGATGTTTTCATGGCTTCTTCCAAAGCATGCAAGCGGCGCGCAATCACTTCGATGGGGATTCGATTTTTACTTCGGATGAGATGTAAAAGGGTGGATTCGAGAGTAACGCGGGGGAAAGGGCTTTTTTGCATCGTCTGTTCTGCGGTAATCAGCAAATCGAGGATGTAGAGCGCTTGCGCCGATGTATAAAAAGAGGCCGATTTTTCATACCGTTTTGTAAGGTGAGGAGAGAGAGCCTCGAGACCGACAGTTTTAGAAAGACAAATGCAGCGGTAGTGATCGACAAGCTGCTCTAAAAAATGGGGCAAGTCTTTGCCGGTTCGAAAAAGCTTTTCAACAAGTTCGAAAGCGTAGGCTAAATGGCAATCTGCAAAAGCGAGATCTAGTGCAGAAAAATATTCTTCCGCAACTAATCCCAAAGCTTCTCGAACTGTGCTTGCTTGGATGGCAGAAGAAGAAAAACAAAGGATTTGATCGAATAAAGATTCTGCATCGCGCAGCGACCCATCGGCGAATGAAGCAATAAGATGGAGGGCTTCCATCTCGACATCGCGCTCTAGGTCGCCCGCGATGTCGGCAAGTTTATTGGTGATGAGCTCAGGATCGATCCTTGATAGATCGAAACGCTGGCATCGGCTGATGATCGTAGGTAAAACTTTATGGGGTTCTGTTGTGGCAAAAAAGAATTTAGCTCTTTGCGGAGGCTCTTCCAGTGTTTTCAAAAGGGCGTTAAAAGCCTCTTTTGTCAGCATATGGACTTCGTCGATGATGTAGATCTTATATTGTCCATGCGATGGGGCGTATCCGACGGTTTCATTGATCTGACGGATGTCGTCGATCCCTCGGTTGGAAGCTCCGTCGATCTCGATCACGTCGAGCGATTGGCCAGAGCTAATTTCTTGGCAAGAGGCGCATGCGTTGCAAGGTTCAAGATCAGCTCCTCGTTGCAAGCAATTGAGCGCTTTGGCAAAGAGGCGGGCTAGAGTCGTTTTCCCAACGCCTCTTGAGCCGCAAAAGAGATACGCATGTGCGATTTGGTCAAACTGCAAGGCATTTTTGAGTGTTGTGAGGACGGCCTCTTGCCCCACAACATCGAGAAATCTTTGCGGACGGTATTTGCGCGCTAAAACTTGATATTTTTTTCCCATGCTGTACCCTTTAAAGAGCTGGTGAAAATTTAAGATTTTACTTAGCGTGATGATAACATCAACCGACTAAAAACCCTAGATAAAAAGAAAAAACAACGAATCGCCTGGAATATAGCTCAGTATGGAGGATGGGAATTTTGCTGTCTATACCGAAATAAATGCAAAGATTCGTAAAATTCTCAACAATTTGCTACACTGAGAATATGAAAGAATCCGATGAGTTCAACGGAAAATGGCAAGCCTGGCTTTCTGCCAACGACAGAGGTTGGCGGCTGGTAGTAGGTTTTGTCTGCGTCTTGTGTCTAGCCTTATTCCTTCACTTTAGGGAAGTTCGCCTTGAAGTGCTGCAGCTCAATGGGATAGCTCCGCGTTATACCGTGGCGCAAGTCGATTTTGAGTTTCCCGATTATGAGGCGACCATCATCTTGAAGCAAGAGGCGACGAAGGATGTAGGCGCCGTTTTTCAGATCGATGACAAGCAGATTCGCGATGTCCGCTATGAGCTGGAAAACGTTTTGATTCATAATCAAAACTGGCGAAAAGCTGCCCTGTCCAGCACGTTTGAAGAGATGTACAAGGCGGCTGATGAGCTCGAAACTCTTTTAATTGAAGCTCGTTTTACCGACGCGCGCACTTTGCAGAAAATTCGGGAGCTTAATTTAGCGGACAGTTCTTATTATGAATATGTTCCTCAGCAAATTGAGCAGCCTCTTTTGTTGCCAGCCGATTTTTGGGCTCGCAGCTCTGAGCAGCTCTCTTTGGAGCATACGTTCCGCAAAGAGGCCGTTGATTATGTGATCAGAGCATTTCAGGAAAAAAAATGGCTTCTTTTGCAAGATTTTGCTTTAGAAAGATCTCTCCGTTCCCAAGTAAGCCACACGGTCCCTGAAAAAATCACCACCGTTCGAGCCGGCACACGGATCATCGATTACGGAGAAAGGGTGACATCCCGCCATTTGACTCAGATGCAAGCGCTGAAGCAGGCGATTTCCGAGAGCCGCAAAATTTGGGATCCTTTAACCATCACGGCAAGTCTTCTTCTCTCTTTGATTTTTATCGCGATTTCCGCTTTATATTTCCGCATCAGCCAGCCCGCTTTTATCCGTTCGCTTCAGCAGATTTCCCTCTTTGTCTGCATCGTTCTTTTAACGCTGCTTTTTGCTAAACTGACGGAATATGGCCTTTTGAAAAGTTCGAGCAGTATGATCGAAGCGATCCGCTATCCGATCGTAGCTCCCTTCGCTACCATTTTGATCTGTATCCTCCTTTCGCCGAGAACAGCCCTTTTTGCAGCGACGTTTCTCTCCATCATTCTCTCCGTTAGCCTCGCTGTGGATCATAGCCGCTTTTTGATTCTCAACCTCGTCACATCAATTGTCGTCATTATCGCGACGCGCTCTTTAAGAAAGAGAAAAGAGGTTTTTTCCGTTTGCATGAAGTCTTGGCTGAGCGCCATTCCCGTTCTCTACGCCTACACCTTAAGTGAAGGTCGTTTCGGCAGCTATTCGCTCTTTACCGACATCGGATCGGCTTTTGTCTTCCTCTTTGCGACCTCTGTCATCGTCGTCGGCCTTCTCCCTGCCCTTGAGCTCGTCTTCGGCGTCCTCACCGACATGACGCTCATGGAATACATGGATCCCAACAATGAGCTCCTCCGCCGTTTAGCTTTTGAGATCCCAGGCACTTACCAGCACTGTCTCGTCCTGGGTAATCTAGCCGAAAGCTGCGCTCAATCCATCGGCGCCAACGGTCTTCTTTGCCGCGTGGCCACTCTCTACCACGACATCGGCAAGATCAATAATCCTCAGTTCTACACCGAAAATCAGCAAAATGCCGTCAACATTCACCAGCTTCTCACTCCCGTCGAATCCGCTCAAGTTATCATCTCTCACGTCAGCGACGGCGTCATCCTCGCCAAGCAGCACCGTCTCCCGCAAGCTTTCATCGACATCATTCAAGAGCACCACGGCACTACCCTTGTCTACTACTTCTATCGCAAGCAGCTCGATCTTAAAGGAGGCCGCGTTGACGAAGTCGACGAATCCCTCTTTCGCTACCCAGGCCCCAAACCTCGCAGCAAAGAATCCGCTATCGTCATGATCTGCGATTCCATCGAAGCCGCCTCTCGCTCTCTCGAAGAGATCTCAGAACCTATCGTCACTGAAATGATCGACCGCCTCGTCTCCGAAAAAGCCGACGACGGTCAGTTCGACGACTGCCGCCTCACGTTCGAAGAACTCGGCAAAGTCAAGCGCACCCTCGTCAAAGCTCTGCTTCTCACTCACCACGTACGCGTCAAATATCCTAAGAAAGAAAAAGCCTAAAAAGCCTCGTTTTTCTTGGGGCTTCGCCTCAAGCCCCATTAAGGGACTGTCGTCCTTTAAAACCCCAGGGGCTTTTCATGAAAAAGTCTTTACACTTTCCAGTTGAACGCTCTTGACAACAAGCGAATAGCATAATCATCGTTCCAAGCTGCCTGTCTACGACTCCTG
>JAJXYX010000011.1 GCA_021780355.1 bacterium
CTACTTTTTTTTTGGATCTACGAAGCTTAACTTATTTTGTAACCCATTCACTATCAGAATTCATCATTTTTTATAGGCCCTAGGCTCATTCCTCTATGGGCAGGTACCGATTCCCCGGATGAACCATATAAATTAATTTTATTTTTCAAAATAAACATAATTTTAAAAGAAAACGCATGAACTATTATGTGAAATCTAGTAAACTCCCTGAAAAACACAAGAATTCATTGGCATTACGTCAAGTAATTTGTCAAACAAGGGGGCTACATGTCCATTCAAAAAAATTTTGTAGAAACAACACTGGCAACGAAATTCGCTAGATTCAATATCCGGGTATACAAAGATAATGCTGAAAAAGAAACTTTTGTCCTTTGGACCGATAATCTTGATATAACCCAACCCGTTCTAGTACGCATTCATAGCGAATGTATAACAGGCGATATGCTAGATAGCCTGCATTGCGACTGTGGAAAACAGCTAAATAAATCCCTACAACTCATCAGCAAAGAAGGAGGGGTTTTAATTTATCTTCGTCAAGAGGGAAGAGGTATCGGGCTGTTTGAAAAAATGAAAAGCTATCAACTTCAATCTGAAGGTTATGACACATTCGAAGCCAACGTAATGTTAGGACACAATCCAGATCAAAGATCTTACGAAATGGTTAAGACGATTTTGGATGATCTAGACATCAAAGATATCAAAATCTTAACGAATAACCCCTCTAAAGTGTCTGACATAGCAAAATTGGGCATTAACGTGGTCGAACGAATCCCAGTGATCTCAAAACCAAATGAATACAACAAAAGATATCTAGAAACCAAAAAGAACAAATTTAAACATTTTCTAAAAAAATCACCTCACCATTACTTTTATCAATTCCATGCTAACTCTGCTGAACAAGTGGACGATATCATCAACTTAATAAACTTTAAAAACAAAGATCTTTTTTTGAAAATTTGCGTAGGAATCAATGTACAAACCTCGGATTTAACAGATTCTTCAAGAATAGAAAACATCAATTCCATAGCAAAAGCATGCAGGAAACATCCAGACTTTATTCCGGTCATTCATTATTCGTTTATTAACTCACAAGACATTCTAGGTGAAACGAAAAAAATAAGAGAAACATTCCATGACATCCACCGACTGCAGTTAAATGACATGAAAAATTTAGATATGAGCATCCTAGAAAAAATCTCCGAGCAGTTTGAAATGGATATTCCTCTTTGCGATGAAATGTTTGAAATTGTACACAATAAACGATTTATAGAATTAGTAAAGAAAACAAATTCATTTATTATGCTTGATAACAGCAAAGGCAGAGGAATCAAAGAATCAAAAGAATCTCTAACAAAAAAAATCGACACGTTGATTTCTTATGGATTAAATAATATCGCTCTTTGCGGCGGATTTGGCCCAGATAATTTAAATACCTATTTTGAAATCAAAAGATACTATCGTTTTAATTTTTCAATAGACGCAGAGACGAATTTAAAAACGAACGGAGAAATCGATAGAAACAAAAACAAAGTTTACATTCATCAACTGCTCCGTTCCGATGAACCTAAAGACCATGGAGTCAAACAAACCAGAAAATTTCTGGAAGAACATCGACCTACTACATGGAACCAAACAAATATTCAAGGACACATATTTTCACTCCACCCTAAAGTTTTTCAAGCCGGATGTTTCCCCTCTACAGCTTGGTTTGCCTCTCAATTGCAAGAATTTTTAAATAAATCCTCTAATTTTTGCGAAATTGGATGCGGAGCCGGGGTCATTAGCTGCTTAGCAGCTCTTTCTCATTCAAATTTACAGATCGTCGCAACTGACATCAATCCTTACGCAAGCGAAAATACTGCATTAAATGCAAAGCAACTTGGCTTAAACAAGCAAATCTCTGTATTTACGGGGGATGTGCTGGATAGCATAAAGGCAAACGCCCAATTTGACCTAATTTTTTGGGCCCTACCCTTTGGTTTCTTAGATCCAGGAGCTCCTATTACTCTGGAAGAAACACAAGTATTCGATCCAGGCTATAGAGCCATACGCAAACTTCTTCATACTGCTAAACAATATCTCACTCCCAAAGGAAAGCTGCTTCTCGGATTTTCATCCGATTTAGGTCATTACGAATTACTTCAAGATCTAACTCAGCAAGCCAATGCAAACCTCAAAACGGTTTCCGCTACAACAATTCAAGAAGACGTTAAATTGAGTTTTGAGTTATTAGAAGTATCATACAAGGAGGATTAAGCCCCCTCCTCTGATACCCTAGAGAAATAATGACCTCATTCAAATTAACCGATAAAGAGCGGTCGCTTGTATTGCCGATCACATTAAGTAGTCAATTTGAATGGTTTGAGTTTTTTTTATTTATCTATTGGTCAAGGATCTTTGAAAGAGAAGCTTATTTTTCCGGACTATCTGCTCCCCTGAGCGAATTCATTTATGCGATCTTACTCTTATGCAGCGGTCTTTTTTCTCGCCCCATAGGAGGAATGATCTTTGGGCTCATAGGCGATAAATGGGGAAGAAAAACCGCATTTATCTACTCTATTCTATTTATCACTGTGCCTAGTATTATTTTAACCATATCACCTTCTTTTCCAACGTGGGCCTATTCATCTCTGGTTTATCTAGGCATCATGAGGCTTCTTCAAGGAATCCCCGTTGGAGGGGAACTACCTGGGGCATTATGTCTCTTATTCGAAGGGAGCACTCAAACAAGAAGAAGATATTTATGCAGCTACCTATTTGTAGGAACACAATTGGGTCAGATTTCCAGCTTAATATTAATTACTTTTTTCACTACATATTTAACCCATGAACAACTTCTCGGCTGGGGGTGGAGGCTTTCTTTTGGTATTAGCAGTATTATTGGAATAACTGGAGTAATACTAAGAAAAAAATGTTCAAAAAAAATACATGAAACAGAAGAATTTGAAAGTTTAAAAACTGAACAAAAAATAGAAACCCACCCTTTAAGAGCAAGCTTCAAAAACTACAAAAAAAGGATGATTCTATTTCTTTTTCTTTCTAT
This sequence comes from bacterium, assembly GCA_021780355.1. GTDB lineage: Bacteria > Chlamydiota > Chlamydiia > Chlamydiales > SM23-39 > SZAS-17. The sequence continues at coordinate 3,044 of JAJXYX010000011.1, forward strand.
ACTTGAAGTATCTGGGTTTTACCTAATATATTACTATCTATTCGACAACCCACAACTTTTAAAGCTCAATAAAACGCAAAGCGAGATAACATATTTAGTATACTTAATTTTATTCACCATGCTAATCCCGGTGATGGGCTATTTGACAAAAAAAGAAACAACAGAAAAACTCTTCAAATCAAGCGCCTTTGGCGTAATCATAACTTCTACATTACTATTTTTTTCCATCGAACAAGGATGGGACAAGTATTGGAACCTTTCTATAATAACGATGATTATGTTGTTTTTTTGCATACAATTCAGCATCTTCCCATCATTTCTTGCAGAATCATTTCCTGCTAAAGTCAGATTTACGTGCATTGCTTTTAGCTTTAATATTGCGGATGGATTTATAGGAGGAATCATACCACTGCTTTCCGACTGGTTAATTGAAAAAACAAACAAAAACGGAATTTTTATCGCTATATTACCTATATCTGCTTTAATATTTTTATACTGCTTAAAAAAAATAATTAAAGAAAAAAAAATTCAACATCAAACCTAAATCCACCAAACTTTCATTTCGGTATACAGTAAATTATCGAGACCAAATCAAACCCGCAGCATTTCCCCTAGAAAAATAACAGTAGATTCGCGATGATCTCGCACACGGAAGCGCGTGTGGTCTTATGCCCTTTTATCCCCAATCTTTGAGCCTTTATCCAGATCAGCCTGGCGTATACGTCATGAAAGATTCTTCAAAGAAGATTTTATATATCGGCAAAGCGAAAAAGTTGAGGAGCCGGCTTAAACAGTATTTCACCCCGACAGATTCAAGAGAGATGGTCCCTTATCTCGTCTCGCAGATCGAAACGATTGATACCATCGTCACGCTAACGGAAAAAGATGCTCTGATTTTGGAAAATCAACTCATTAAGCAGCATCAGCCTAAGTACAATGTACTACTGAAAGACGATAAGACCTTTGTCAGTTTGATGGTCACAAACCATAAATGGCCCATGATCCGCTTGGTCCGCTGCAAGGGCAAGCCTAAACAAGATGGGATGTATTTCGGGCCTTATACAAACGCTTGGGCTGCAAGACAAATTTATGAGCTGCTGCTGCGGCTTTTTCCTTTAAGGCAATGCTCGGATGCGGAGTTGGCTTCTAGGACGAGACCGTGCCTTTTGTATGAGATAAAAAAATGTCTTGCGCCTTGCGTGGGCAAATGCACGAAAGAGGCTTATGAGGCGCATGTAGCGTCGGCGGTTGAGCTTTTAAAGGGGCGAAATAAAGAGATTGTCCCTTTACTTAAGAAAGAAATGGAAAAAGCCTCTGAGGCGATGGAGTTCGAAAAAGCGCAAGACATCCTCTCGACGCTCAGACAGCTCGAGCACGTTCTTGAGACGCAGCATATTCAAGGGATTGACGACTGCGATGTACTCGGCCTTTATCGAGAAGCCGGAGCTCTCATCTTAACCCAGCTGATGTTTCGAGGAGGTTCTTTGACAGGATCGGAACATTTTAGCTTTCATCTTATTGCTTCGGACGATACGGAAGTATTAGAATCCTTTCTCCTTCAGCATTATCAACATGCCCCTGATGTGCCGAAAGAAATTTTGCTTCCGATGCAGCTGCCTTTGCAAAGCAATTTGGAAGAAATTTTATCGGAAAGTGCAGGTCGAAAAGTTTTGATTCTCTCCCCTTTGAAAGGGAAAAAACGATCGCTCGTCGAAATGGCCTTAAAAAACGCCTCGTCTCAATTTACCAAAGAACAAGACGCTAAATCGCTGAAAGAAAAAATGCTGCTCGATTTATCCGAAGCGCTGCAGCTAACCCGATTCCCTCGCCGCATCGAATGTTTTGACACCTCAAACATCTCGGGACACGATCCTGTCGCTAGCTTAGTGACCTTTGAACTAGGTGAAAAAGATCGATCAAGATCCAAACTCTTTAAAATCAAAGGAGTTGAAAGAACCGATGATTACACCGCTATGAGACAGGTTCTTTATCGACATTTTGTCAAAGCGAAAGAGAAAAACGACTTTTGCGATCTTCTGATCGTCGACGGAGGCAAGGGACAGCTCGGATGCGCGCTCGATGTATTTCAAGAGCTGCAAATCGCCTCCATCGACGTCATCGCAGTCAGTAAAGATGAAGCCCGCCACGACAAGGGACTCACGCAGGAAAAAATTTTTCTTCCGCAAAGCAAAGAACCTTTGCTGTTCGATGCAAAATCCCCTCTTCTTTTTCTTCTCCAAAAAATTCGAGATGAAGCTCATCGAACAGCGATCGGGTTTCATCGAAAAAGGCGCGAAAAAAGGCTCATTTCGAGCCGCCTCGACGACCTTGAAGGCATCGGTCCCATTAAGAAAAAACGACTGCTGCAACATTTCGGCAGTGTGAAAGCCATTCAAAAAGCAACTCTCGAAGAACTGTCTGCGATCCAAGGCATCAACCAAAAAGACCTTCAGACACTCAAACAATGGCAAGAAGAACAATTCAAGGAATAACAACCCGTTCCACTTGCGTGGCGTCATGATCAATCCATTGGTTTAGGATATCGAAAGTATGAGGATTTTCTCTTCCCGTTCTACAGAAAACAACCCGCCGGCTGACAATTTCTATGCGGCTGGGGACTTTAAGAAAATGGACGTCGCCGACATAAAGACTATCCGCCTCGAAAGACACCACCTCTGTAGCGTAAAGACGAAGAGGTTTTACAGGTAACCGCGTCGTAGAGACTCCTAACGCAATCCTTTTTGCGGCCGCTACATGAATCTCTGGAGCTGCTAAACAGGAACCCCGCGAAAGATAAGCTGATTCATCCGTCTCAAAAAATATTTCTTTAGAAGAGCCTGCAAACCCTTTATGAAACAGATCCCAACTCGATGCACGGGAATAGAAAAACCTGGAATAATGGGCTTCTTGAGTGAGCTCATACTCTCTTCTTAAAAAGTTCATCCACTCAACATGTGTCAACGCCGCCATACTACCTGTCTATCTGTGAGTGTTTTTTTTCAACTTCTGTATGATCTCCTTTTAACCAGCTTGTCATCTTTTCTACATATTCAGGCTCTTCTTCTGCAGTTTGACAAAACGTGATTTTATCACAGGCGATCGACGCAATGACGGGATCAACCAAGAATTCGATATCACCTACCCATAAATGGGTAGCTTTAATAGACAGGCGCCATGGAGTATACATCTTCATAGGAGAAGAGAGATTGCCCCTTGAACCTAAATGCACTGCATGTTTTGCGTATAAATTGACGACGGGCCCCGCTAAACAAGCGCCACGCTGATGAGCCATGGAATCGGCGCCATAAAGAACGATTCTCTGAGAGGCCCCCATGAACCCCTCGTTTTGCATCGTAGAGGCTGAATATAAATAAAGCCTCTCTTCAAAATGAACGGCAGCTCCTAGCGAGCTGTATTGATCTTTTAGTGCTTTTATGGACATAAGCCCCCTTCAAGCTGGCCAAGGCCAAGCTTGACTCTTTACGTTAAAAAAAAAGACTAAAAAAAAATTAAATTATTTTAAAGATAAAACGTTTTCTTCGTGATAACTTGATTAAGAAAAGTTCTCTGGATACCATTGAGGAGGAACGGTGATCATCTCCGAGTCTCCGACAAGGCGGCCGAATTCAAAAAATCCCTTGCAAACACTTTCGTTGACGCATACAAACCTGCCGGGGCCATGAAAAACATTTTTTTCAAATTGTCCGATGTAATACTTCTCTTGAGATGCAAAAATCAACCTGCCGTACCCATGGAAATAACCTTGACTAAACTGTCCTATATACACATCCCCATTAGAATAGGTAAACCTCCCTACGCCATTGGGAAGTCCTTTCTCAAACGGTCCCTCATAGAAGCTTCCATCAACTCGCTGCATTCTCCCCTGCCCCTCAAGCTCTCCTCGGTAAAACAATCCTTCATAGAGAGTCCCGTCGCTTCCGATCAAACAACCTAAACCATGGGGCATTCCTTGATCAAAGCTTCCTTCATAAAACGATCCGTCGGCATATTTTACGCTGCCATAGATGCATAGTCCATCTCGACCAAATATCCCTTGACAAACGCCCCCGTCAAAGTAAACCGTTTGATTATTCTTCAAAAATAAAAGAGTGGAAGCCTCTTCTATTTTCCTCGATGAACATGTTGTATACTGACTTTTTTGGCCCGTTAACACTGATACATAAGAGATCTTTCGAGCAGTCTCAAGCGCGCGGCTTGCCTCTTCGGCTAATCGATAAAAAGCAGCAAACTGCACTCGATGTTCTTTGCTTGCAAGATCGCTCTTGCAAGAAGATTCGACAGGTAATTCTTCAAGACCAGCGCACGCTAAAGCTTGAAATGGATGCGGCGGGTAAATATTCATAGAGGGGAAAAATTAAGAGACACCCAATTTATTGGCATCGATAGATAAAACAAAGGATTTTTGATAGCCAAAACGATCGAGAAATAAATGGGCCAAGTCTTTTTCCGCCTGCTCTAACAGGTGCTCTGTTTTGTCCGGATCATCGCACTGCTTAACAGCCACTTTCATCTCAAAATGGGATTGCCCTACAATGTCCAGCTCAATGAGAGATAATTTGGGAAGCCGTTTTTTAAAAAACACTTCAATCGTTTCACGGATCACCTTTTCTTTCATCTCGACGAGATGGCGCCCCATCATAAATCGGACAAATTTTCCCCGATTTAAGCCGTAAAGGCCGAGCAAAAGAAGGAAAGAGACGCCAAACAGAGCCACGCCGATTTGCGTACACATCTCTGTGTGAAATAGGATCATATCAGATAAATAGGTGCGCAGATCAGGCAAATACGACAGGCTCACAAAAAAGAAGCCCGCCCCAAAAAAGACAAAGACAAAAAACAGATGCAAAGAGGAAATCAGAGCTTGTCTTACTGTCATTTAAAATACCTCTTCCATTTCAGCGTTTGTATCCGTCTCTTCTTTTGGCTGAGCATCCGCGGGCGGGATAATCATATTTTTAAAAATCACATGGACAGTTGCCACATGAAGGCCTGACCAGCGGCTGATTTCTTCGACGAGTTTTGTCTGGATCTCTTCCGCTTTTTCCGGGATCGACAAACCATATTGGATGTTAATCTCCACTCGGATATCGACAGAGTGTTTTTTTTGGTCCTGCTCTACATGGATCCCTTTTACCCGATCTAGATCGCGTCCTAATAGGCTATCGAATAAGTTCCCCTCGAGCAAGCTGATCCCCTCAATTTTTGCTAAACATTGCAAAGCCATCGCTTGAAAAACGCGGGTCTCAATATCGCGAATAAATACAGTCTCAGGAAGCTCGATCTCTCTTGCATCCATATTTTTTAATTTATCATACATACAATCACCTTAAACGGACGTTCGTCTCCGAAAAAACCAAAATTTCAAATTTTTCTCTCTTGTGATATACTCTATCATGATTCAACAAAACAAAAAAGCAACCTATGCCTCAAATCAACTTTTTCGCAACGTTAGCTCTGTCCGGCTGCATTGGAGCTCTGTCTGCTTACTTGGCTATCCGCCAAGGACGCAATCCCTATCTTTGGTTTTTTATCGGTATTTTTTTCGGTCTTCTAGGGATTTTAGTTATGTTTTTTGCTCCAGGCAAACAAAAACCTCGGCAAACCGCCGTGCCAGCAGCCCCTCTGATTGAAGAGATCCTTGTAGGGCCAACCGATAAATTTTGGTATTATTTAGACGAGACCCATGAACAAAAAGGACCCATGAGCTTCTCAGCCCTCAATAAAGCATGGAAACAAGGAACAATTACAACTCAAACATTTGTTTGGAATGAAGAATTTTCAGATTGGAAGCCTCTCAAAGAATGCATCCAAACAAGAAAAATCATACAGAGCGCATTAAAAACTTAATTTAAAAAAAAGACTCTATCCAATGGATAGAGCCCTTTTAAAGATAAAAATCTACCAGCTTGCTTTCACGACGCCGGGAATCAAACCTTGATTCGCCATTTCGCGGAAGCAGAGACGAGATAGCTTGAACTTACGCAAAAACCCACGAGAACGGCCTGTCAATTGGCAACGGTTTCTCAGACGGATCTGCGAGGAGTTCTTAGGCATTTTATTCAAAGCGTCAACAGCCGCTAGTCTTTCTTCAACACTTTTGTTCATGTCGTATATAACTTTTTTGAGCTGCTCGCGCTTTTCCCACTTATTTTTTACTAGTCGTTCGCGTTTCTTTTGCTTAGCGACAGAAGACTTTTTTGCCATTCCAAAATCCTTATTTCTTACGTGCAGGGCCCTTTTGGCGCTGCTTTCGATTCGGGTCTTTTTTATTGATCACATAGACTCGCCCTTGACGACGAACAATTTTATCGCCTTTAGAAGGGTCGGCCTTAATGGATGCACCAACTTTCATGATTTTCCTCTTACCTGAAAGCATATCGTTATATCTTTTCCCGTTTTTTTTTTCAAGGTTGAAAATTATCGAGAGGTTTTATATACTGGGTGGTACTTAAATAAATTTTACATCGGATGAGACATGAAACGCACATACCAGCCCAGCAAACTAAAACGGAAGAAGACGTTCGGATTCCGCGCTCGCATGAAGACAGCCGGGGGCCGCAAGGTCATCAAGCGCCGTCGCCAAGCAGGCCGCAAGAGTCTAGCAGCCTAAATCTTCCCCGCGGCTTAGGGTTTCCCAAAAGCGTCCGCCTAAGAAAAAGGCAGGAATTTTTAGCCCTTCAAAAAAGAGGCCAGCGCATCGTCGGCAAACAGATTTGCCTCGATTATCAGCTTGCCTCTTCCGAAATACCCCGGCTTGGAATCACCGCCTCCTCAAAATACGGAAACGCACCCGAAAGAAGCCGTTTTAAGCGGCTCGTCCGCGAGGTGTTTCGCAAACATTTTGCCCTATTTCCCTCTCATATACAGCTGAATGTTCTTCCGAGGCAACGGGCCAAAGAGGCTACCGAAGAGCAGATCTGTTCAGAGCTTCTCTCGCTTGTCCGCTCAATCGCTAAAGAACCAAAAGAATCTCTTTATGCTCAATCCTAATCAAGATCAAGCTGTCCGGCAAGTTACAGGGCGGGTTCTTGTCTTAGCGGGAGCCGGAAGCGGAAAAACACGCGTCATTACCCATCGGATCGCCCATTTAGTGCAAAATTTAGGCGAAGACCCCCGCTCTATTTTGGGGCTCACCTTCACAAACAAAGCAGCAGCCGAGATGCGTCATCGGGTCGAGTCTTTAATTGGAGGCAAAGAGGCCAAATTAGTCACTCTTTGCACCTTCCATAGCTTTTGCATGCACGTACTGAGAAAAGAGATCGAAAAGCTCGGCTATACAAGAGATTTTAGCCTGTATGATGAAAGGGACCTGCAAAGGATCATTACGCAAATTGCAAGAGAGCTTTTAGGCCACGATGGCGAGCTCCCCTCTCTCGCTCCGACGCTTGCCGCTTTGGCCGAGGCGAGCCAGCATGCCGTATCGGAAAAAGAGGCTAAAGGGAGAACCTGGCACGATCAGTTTTCGCAAGATCTCTATGTTCGCCTGCAATCAACGCTAAGGGCTTATAACGCCGTAAGCTTTGACAGCCTGATTACTCTCGCCATCCGTTTATTCGAAGAGCATCCAGACGTGTTGGACCGCTACCAAGAGCGTTTTCGTTATTTAATGATCGATGAATACCAAGACACCAACCCAGCCCAATTCCGCTTAGCTGAACTGCTTGCGGCAAAATACCAAAATCTTTGCGTAGTCGGCGATGATGATCAGTCGATTTATGGGTGGAGAGGAGCTGAAGTAAAACACATTTTGCATTTTCATGCAGACCACATCATCAAACTCGAACAAAACTACCGCTCTTCTCCCACAATTCTCAGCGCCGCTAATGCCGTCATCGGCCACAACCAGAATAGACACAATAAAAAGCTATGGACTGCCGAATCTTCTGCCCAGCCTATCGAGATTTTCCATGCGCAAACAGAAGCTGAAGAGGCGCAAGCGGTTGTCGATCGGATCGTCGTAAACAAGCAAGAAAAAAAACTCAAATGGAGCGATATGGCCATTTTATATCGCTCTAATGCGCTCTCGCGCCATCTTGAACTTGCCTTAATGCAGGCGCCTTGGCAAAAAGACGGCCGTTGGATCCGAGGCATTCCCTATGAGGTGTTCGGCGGACTTGAATTTACTGAGCGTAGCGAAATCAAAGACCTTTTAGCCTATCTTCGAACGATTGCGAACGTCAAAGACCAAGAGGCAATTTTACGGATCATCAACCTGCCGCGACGCGGAATTTCCGACAGCTGCCTCGATGAGCTAACGCAAGAAAATCGCTCGCTTGGCATCGATCTTTGGGATCTTCTGATTGAAGTAGCCGAAGGGAGAAAAGAGCTGCCCAAACATCCCAAGGCCACAGCGGGCATCCGCTCATTTGTCGATATCGTGCAAACCGCACAAATCCGTTTTCAGCAAAGACCTCTCAAAGATACTCTCATCTGGCTTTTAGAGAAAATCGATTATAAAAAAGCGATCCAAGACGATGTGAAAAGCGAGAAGATGCGCGAGTTCAAATGGGAAAACGTCCAAGAGTGCGTCAATGCCCTCGCCCAATATGAAGAGGAGATGCTGGCAGCTAATACGCCGGAAGAGATCACGCTCCAGCATTTTATCGCCAACACAACGCTAGCGCGGCAAACCATGCAGCCTAAAACAAAAAAGCAAAATGAAGACAAAGTGCAGCTCATGACCTTGCATAGCGCAAAAGGACTCGAATTTCCCAATGTATTCATTGTTGGGCTCGAAGACCATATTCTCCCCCACGAAAAAAGCGCCGCCGAAACAGGAATCGAAGAGGAGCGCCGATTATTTTATGTCGGCATCACAAGAGCCAGAAAACACTTAACTCTCAGCATGGCCCGGGCTCGAATGAGAATGGGAAAAGCCGAGCCGACCAATCCATCCCGCTTCCTCTTTGAAATCCCCAAAGAGCTCTTACAAGCGGTTCCCGCCAAAGTGTTCTCATGAGTCCGATTTTTATTTTACGCCACAGAAGAGAAAACCTCAAAAAATGCAGCCTGACCGGTCTCGAGACAAGAAAGGGGCTGATCTTCAGCACCTATCCCGTAGATCCTTGGCCCGATCTCACCGACTGCTTGGCGCTTAAAGTAGGAGCTCCCGTGCTCACAAAAGCCGATGCCAACCGGCCGCTACTTTTGATCGATGGGACTTGGCGTTTGGCAGAGATCATGGAAAACCAACTCCCCTGCAAACTCGAAGCAAGAAGCCTTCCCGACGGTTGGAGAACAGCCTATCCTCGAAGACAAACAGACTGTCCTGATCCAGAAGCAGGACTCTCCTCCATTGAAGCGCTTTATGTCGCTTGTCTCATATTGGGAAAACCCACAGAGGGTCTATTGGATCGGTATTATTGGAAAGATGCCTTTCTCGAGAAAAATAAAGTCCAATATAAAACCGTCTTTTCTCTGTAAAAAAAAACCATTTCCATTTATGTAGAAAATAACCCCTGGGCAGATACTGATTCTGCTCTTTCAGTATAGGCGCTTGCATGGATCCTCACCACAAATCCTCTCCTTTATCTCCTAATGAACTGCATCAGGCTGCCGCCTCGGAAGCCAAAGAGTTTGAAAAGGCTTATCGATGGATTGAGGAACATTTTCCTCCCACTTTTTTAGAAGAGATCGAACCGAGCGAAAGGATTTTGATCGCCAGAAATCTTTTAAGCTTTAAGCTGCAAGATCATTTTTCTCAAATTCATTTAAAAGATCGGGCGATTATTTTATGCAATGACGCTCCTGATGCCGATTTGAATATTTTAAAAAAATATACGAACTATGCGATCCGATACTATCGGGCCTTTATCTCCAATGAACCGCTGGAAAAAAGCCAGGCCAAATTACGGATTTCTCTTCTTATTTTTCGAGAGCCGACAAAAGATGTAGAAGAAAAGCTAGATCCGGCCAAAAAAGCTGAAGTGCAAGAGCTTGTTAAATCCCGCAATCCCAATTTGAGCGAGGGAGAAATCGAATCGCTGCTCCATCACTTAACGCCTAGATTTTTAAGGTCCATGACGCAAGAGAGGCTCGCGGTGGCGCTCGACATGTTTTTCAGAGCGCAGACAAGAGATCTTTGCCAATACGAGATCAAACGCAATGAAGATTGGAAAAGCAAAAAAGCCCCCTCTTTGCAGCTAGTCATGGCTTGGCGCAATGTTCCAACGGCTCGATTTTTATCGAGGCTCGCCCAAACAGCCGCGTCCCATGGTCTTGCCATTCGAAAAATTGTTGCAGCTTATGTAGAGCCCTACAGCACAGAAAGCGTTTTGATTTTATCATTAGGCCTTCATGGACTGAAAGGAAACGCCGCTTGGGAAGAGACGGACATCGACGATTTTTTAGAAGAGATCGTTTTATTAAAATATTTCGACACAAACGATGTGGTTACGGAAACGTTTGTGAAACCAGGCTTACTCAGGGGCAATGAAGCTCACCTTGTAAGAAACTTTGCCAGCTTTACTCATCAAGTGTTGGTGCATGGAGATCCCAATCTATATTCTTACGATCATGTGATGGAGGGGCTTTGCCGCCATCCTGAACTGACCGTTTTGCTCTGCCGCATGTTTGAGAAAAAATTCCATCCGCAAAATAGAGATTTGGCTGCTTTTGAAAACCTGCAAAAACAAACGGTCGATGCCATAGAAAAACTAGATACCGGACAAGCCGTCAATGATTTACGCCGTAAAAACATATTAAAACAGGCTCTTATTTTTACGACGCACTGTCTCAAAACGAATGTATACCGGCACAATAAAAGCGCGTTCGCCTTTCGCTTAGACCCCACTTATCTCGAACAAGTTCCCTATGATCGAACCAATAAATTCCCTGAAATCCCCTACGGCGTCTTTTTTATCCGAGGCATGCATTATATCGGCTTTAGCATCCGCTTTAAAGATTTGGCTCGCGGCGGCGTGAGAACGGTGACGCCAGAGAGGCTGGAACAATATTTGACGGAAAGAAATAACATTTTTAGCGAAGCCTATAATTTGGCTTTGACGCAGCAGAAAAAAAACAAAGACATTCCAGAAGGAGGCTCAAAGACCGCTATTTTGTTAGAACCCTATGAAGTCTTTGCCGAAGAAGAGCAAATGTATGCTCGAGAGATGGAGCTCGAAAAGACCGATCCTCATGTGCTGGAAGAGAAATTAAAAATCTATCGGCGCCGCCACAAGTTGGAATACCTTTACGCCTCGCAGCGCTCCTATATTGAAAATCTCATGGCGCTCATCAACTGCGATGAAGATGGAAAACTGAGAACAAAAGACATCTTAGATGAGTGGAAAAGACCCGAATATATTTATCTCGGCCCCGATGAAAATATGTTCAATGATATGCTGATGTGGATTGTAAATTACTCAGTAGAATGCAAATACAAGCCGGGCCGGGCCTTTATGTCGAGCAGCCCCAAATCAGGCCTTAATCATAAAGAAATCGGGGTTACTTCCTTTGGCGTTAATGTCTTTTTACATCAAGCTCTTCTTCACATCGGCATCAATCCAGAAAAAGATCCTTTTACGATCAAAATTTCAGGGGGCCCTGACGGCGACGTCGCTGGCAATGAATTGCATATTTTAGCCACGCGCTATCCTCATACAGCCAAATTATTGGCCCTAACCGATGTGTCCGGAACGATTAACGATCCCAAAGGGCTCGATTGGCATGAGATCGATCGCCTATTTAAAGAGGGCCTCCCCATTAACCGCTATCCTCCGGAAAAATTATCCGAAGGAGGGTTTCTTTTAGATGTTAAGACAAAACGGGAACAAAGTTCCTACGCTCAACAAACTCTATGCTATCGAAAAAAAGGGGGAAAGGTTGTTGAAGATTGGCTTTCCGGCAATGAGATGAATTATCTCTATCGCAATAATGTCCATCAAACGAAAACAGATGCCTTTGTTCCTGGTGGTGGAAGACCTAGAACGCTCAATGAAAGCAACTATCAAAGTTATCTAGACGAAACCGGAAAACCCACTTCAAAAATCATTGTGGAAGGGGCCAATCTCTATCTGACGCCGGAAGCTAGACGCGCTTTAGAGCTTTTGGGGACTATTGTATTAAAGGATAGCTCTTGCAATAAAGGCGGGGTGATTTGCTCTTCTTTAGAAGTGTTGTCGAGCCTTTGTATGAGCGAAGAGGCGTTTTTATCTCACAAGCAAGAGTATATTCAAGAAGTGCTCGGCATTATCGGAAAAGCTGCGCTCAATGAAGCGAAACTCATTCTTCAGACGCATCAGCAAACGGGAGAGTGGTTTACCGATATCTCTGAAAAAGTTTCTGAAAAAATCAATCTCTTTAAATACCAGCTCTTAGATTATTTAGAACCCCAAAAACTTTCCTCCGATCCCCAAGATCCTTTGATCCGCTGTTTGATCCACTATTGCCCTCCCCTTCTCAGGAAAAAATATCTTCAAGGCATTTTGAACATGCCGGATATTCATAAAAAAGCCATCATTGCCTGTTACATCGGCTCGCGGCTTGTCTATAAGAAGGGTTTAGACTGGAATCCGAACATCTCGGACATTTTGCCCCTGATCGCTCAAGACCCCGACCTCTTTGAAGACTAAAAAAGGAATTGACTAACCCAAAAAATGGCATACAATGGAACCAGAGGGAGCAAAAATCATGTACCATCGCCTTCTGGACACCCCCCTTGAGGGGTCTCATAGCTTTTTTCTTTTTGGCCCCCGAGGGACTGGAAAGACCTCTTGGCTAAAGAAAAAGGTTCCCCAAGGACTATATATTGATTTATTGAACCAGGACACATTTTTCCTTCTTCTTCAAGATCCTCACCGCCTCGAGTCGCTGATTCCCAAAGGGTTTGCCGATTGGATTATCATCGATGAGGTGCAAAAAATCCCCCCTCTGCTCGATGAAGTTCATAGGCTCATCGAACAGTTCCGCTATAAATTTATCCTCACAGGATCTAGCGCCCGCACTTTAAAACGGAAAGGGACGAACCTTCTGGCCGGTAGAGCCTTATACTATAAAATGTTTCCTCTGACAGCTCTTGAACTAGGCTCCCAATTTCATGTAGAAAAATCACTGCAGTATGGACATTTACCGACTCTCTACTCTCAGTCGGTCGATCCCAAAAAATACCTCACAGCCTACATTCAAGTGTATTTGCGAGAAGAAGTGATGCAAGAAGGCCTCACTCGCAATGCAGGCGCTTTCGCAAAGTTTTTACAAGCAGCGAGCTTTTCTCAAGGCTCTCTAGTCAATACTTCAGAAATAGCGAGAGATACGGGAATTGAACGCAAAACTGTCGAAGAATACTTTCAAATTCTTGAAGACCTGTTATTGGCCTATCGACTGCCTGTATTTACAAAAAGAGCCAAAAGAAAAACGATCGCCCATGCTAAATTTTATTATTTTGATGTAGGGATATACCGGAATTTACGCCCCATGGGACCTTTTGATCGTCCGGAAGAAGCAGAGGGACCTGCTTTAGAAAGTTTAGTTTTTCAGGAAATTCAAGCAATCAATCATTATTTCGATTTCAATTATGAACTTTACTTTTGGAGAACCACCGACCAACTAGAAATTGATTTTATTCTCTATGGTCCTAAAGGTCTTTTGGGCATCGAGGTCAAACGGTCTATCCATGTTCATCCTCAAGATTTAAAAAGTCTTAAAGCCTTCCAAGCCGATTATCCAACAGCAAAGCTTTATCTATTTTATGGAGGGAGCCAAACACTCTATTTCGATCAAATCGAAGCGATCCCTATCCAGCAAGCCCTTTTAACCCTCAACTCGATTTTGTCTCAGGAAGACAAAAATCTACCTCAGTAAATTCGACCGCTCCAAGGCAGAGGTTTTTTAAGCAATCTCTCTAATTCTACATTATAAGGAGCAAACACCTCTTCAAGGCCCTGGCGAGTCGCTGGATTCATAGGAGGGTATTTTTGGATCAAACTCAAATTCTCTTGAGGCATCACAGTAAAAGGAGAAACTTCGAGAAAGGCACATACTTGATTGAGAGTGCCTAAGGGGTCGGTTTTTAAGTCTTCATTAAAAAGAATCAGCATTTGATCTGGAGAAAAAAAAGAGAGCCACCTCTCAAGGTGTTTTACATAAATACTTGTAGCCAAATAAGGGTAAATAGGAGGAGACCTCCCTTTCATCTCCGGACATTGTCCACTCTCTTCGATTGCCAAAGCCTCTTCAAATGATATAGGTTCTTTGCCAAGCTTCACTCTCATCTGATAATGAGAATAGGTCCGATCTACAGGATTTCTCAGAATGACAATAAGCTTAATATTCGGATACATAGAAAACACGCGGGCAGGAATTTTTTCATCGCAAATATAATTGGGACTATCTTCTCCAATGACTAAAGTTCCCTTTTTTTTTCCGAGGCAAAATAATTTGATAAAAGGTTCTTCCTTTTTCAAAGTCTTGATCAAAAAAATGAATTTCTCTAGAAAAACATCCGATTTGAGGATGTTGGGAGAGAAAATGAGTCAGTTGAGAAGTGCCCGATTTCATGCAGCCGATAATCAAAAAATCAGGATCCGATAAGTTGCTCGCTCCATAAATGGGAGAAAAGAACAATAAACTCAGAGCGAGCGCTTTCCAAGGCCGCCTTTTTTTATACAAAATAAGAAAGGCCATGAGCACAGTCAATAAGATATGCGACGTTAAATAAAAAGTCCTAGAGAAAAACCTTTCTTTCCTGGGCAAATTTCCACACCAAAGAGAATCGTGAGAATGCTCTGCATAGATCAAAGAGCGCTCTTTGAGCTGCTTTTTGATTTCAACGTCTCTAAATCCAAATCGAGGGCATCCAAAACTTGCAGGGAAAACGATATTGCTATAGCCTGGCTGATCAAGAGCTTGAACAACAGCTTCTGTAAACATAAAAAACGTCCTTTTTAACGTTCGTATCACCTCGGAATCTGCATCATGGAGAGGATATTGAGCTTGAATATCATCCCAGACTTCCAGTACATGGCTCATCGTTTGTGCAATGATCGGATGGCCCACACTAGCGCCCACTAAGCCATTATTCACCCGAATATTGTGCTCTGATATCTTGAGAGGCAAATCAAAAGGCGTTTCTAAATAAGCATAAAAATCGTGTTGCCTATTCAAAGTATCGAATGGCAAAATAGCAGACACATCATGATCCACATAAACTCCACCCTCAGAAAGCAAAATGACATATCGGATCAAATCAGACTTCTCGCCATAATTGCTCGCCTTTGGAATAAGATGACTAATCAAAGACGGTGGAAGAAGATCAATGGAACAAACTTTCATGCCTGCTATAGGCGGCTTTTTTTCAGGATGGTCTGTCCAAAATTTCATTTCCCAATCGGGATGCAAAGCCTGCCACGACAAGACTTTCTTTTTAGACACTTCCGGAAAAGGTTTGGGGCCGAGCCAAATCCAGTGTAAAACTCGAGGGATTTTTGGATGGATCTCAGGTTCTATCCGACGATTTTTCATGAACGTCTCTTTAAAAGACGCCAGCCTGATTTTATCCAACTCTGTAAAACGATACCATACAGGAGAGACGTCGCCCATGAGATCTTCAAATTGAAAAGGCTCTATCTCCATAGAATGGAGCGAAAATGTAGCCAAAAGGCTCAAAAACCATACAAATTGTTTACCACTCATCATTCTCTTCATATCCTAGAGAAATGAGATACTGGCCAAATTTTGTTTTAAACAGCTCTTTGTGGTTTGGTTCAAAGGTCCTTTTCCATTCTTCAATTTGACCTTTGCGATAGGTTTTACTGTCTCCATAAATCGTGGACGAGATCCGTTCAACTTCTTGCTCGCTTAAAGAGACCTCCAAGTAAGCCGCAATTTTTCTAATTTCCTCTTTCTGAGCTTGCAAACTTCCTCCGCCATGAGGTCCTACTAAATGTTCATAGCGACAGACAAGAACCCGAGGATCTTGAGCTAAAGCTACAGCTTGAGGAAAACTATGAGAGAAATTCCAAATGAGTGCTTTATCTTCTGCTTCCATCTGACTCTCTTCTTTAATGACAGACATCAACTGATCTGGAAAAGAAAGCTGAGTAAAATCTTTCCGGCAAATTTTCGGCGATTTACCCCACTGTGCAATATCCGCATGAAGCGCATGAGTGGCCGAGATCGATAAATCCCTAAGATCTCGAACCATCACAATGACTTTCCTATCCGCAATAAGCCTTTCTAACAGCGGCGAAAGACAAAAATGGGTCCAAGGATATTCTTTCTGCGAATAGAGCTTCCCCGATAAAGGGTTGCCTGAACTCACCCATACTCTAGGACGCCCCGTCATTTCAGTAAGAACTTTAAGAATGAGATGCGATCCGGACTTGGCTAATGTCACCAAGAAAAAAGGCTCATATTTTTTTTTCTTATCGCTTTTTTTCCCCTCATGTCTAGAGGCTAGCAAGGCAAAAGAAGGCGAAGAAGCATCTAAACTATGGGCGTATAAAGGAGCCATTCCTAGACAAGCCCATGCGAAGAGGCCGCAGAGCCAAGGCCTACAAAATCGAAAAAAAATCAAAAGTTTAAAGCTACTCACGCTTCATGCAAAATATTTTATTTAACAGACTCTAGCAAATCACCCGCAATTCCTCCAAGAGACATCTCTACACAACCTCTGAGCACCAGGAAATAGAAGGTTTCCGAGCCTTCGAATAAATACATAATCAGCTACAAATAAAAGACTTAAGAAACACATTCAGCAATCGACGCCAAAGATTGCTAAAAAATCATTGCGCCGCAAAAAGAGATTTGCTATAATCCAAAAGTAGAATTAGAGAAACGTTTATGAAACAAGCAGCTCTCAAGTCCTTGACCAGCAAGAAACCCTCGAAAAACGACCGGGAACAGGCCGTTTTATTGGGCCTCGTCGAGCTTTACCTTAAGCTAGGCAAGCCCATTGGATCTCAAACTCTTCAAGATCATGGATTTGAATCATTAAGCTCGGCCACCATCCGCAACTATTTCAGCAAGATGGAGACGCAAGGCTTTTTAAAGCAGCAGCACACCTCAGGCGGACGCATTCCGACAGCGCAGGCCTTTCGTTTATACGCAGATGCTTTCCAAGATCAGGGTTTTATCGAACAAAACCAAGCAGACGCTCTGCAAGACCTTTTACACAAAGAGACGCAAGAGATCGGCACGATCTTGCATAAAGCCGCCGAAACCTTTAGCGAAATCACGCAGTGCGCCATCTTTGCCTCGTCGCCCCGCTTCGATCAAGACTTCATTCAAGATGTAAAACTGATTCAATTAGACCCTGAAAAGCTGCTCGCTGTGCTTATCACAGATTTCGGCCTGATTCGCACGGAAACCATTTATCTGGACCGCCCCGTCGAAAACGATTTTCTTTCCGTCTGTGAAAAATATTTTCTCTGGCGCATGAGCAAGGGAGACAAGGTTTCGTTTGAACATGAAGCAGACGCAAAAACAGCGCAGAGAATTTATAATGAAGTGATCGTCCGGCACGTCGTAGGATATGTCAATTTTCCTGCGGAAGACATTTTCCGAACAGGGCTTTCTAAATTATTGAATTACGCTGAATTCAACGATCCGACAGCTTTGGCTAGCAGTTTAAGTCTGCTTGAAGATTCCACTCAAATGCGTGCTATGCTCCGCGAGTGCTGTCAGCAAAGACGGCTTACCTCATGGATTGGAGAGGAGCTAGCCCCCTATATTCCTGCTGGAGCCGAAAGCGCAGTGATCGCCATTCCTTATAAAATCAATCAAACCATCTCCGGCGCTATCGCTCTATTAGGCCCTATGCGCATCCCCTACCGCAATTTGTTCGGACTCATTCAACTCTTTTCCGAACAAATCAGCGACACCCTTACAAAAAGCGTCTACAAATTTAAAATCACCTACAGACAACCTACCCTATTAGGCGCCAAACGAATCGATGGGGAAGAGCCTTCGATTCAACTAGAAAATAAAAACAAAAAAACGATGAGACAAGATTTATGACTTTCAACCCGGAAGAAAACGTGACAGAAGAAACCACGGCTGAATTAAATGACGCCACGCTCAATGAGCTTTTTGAAGAAGAGAGCTGCTGCGCAGACGAAAGCTGCGAACAGGCTTCTTCATCTAAAACAGAAGAAAAACCCGCTTCTGAAGACTGGAAAGAAAAATACTTCCGAGCTCTTGCAGAGCAAGAAAACATGCGCAAACGGATGCAAAAAGAAAAACAAGAAACACTTCGCTACTGCTACGAAAATTGCATCAGCGAGTTTCTCGCCCCGCTCGACAATCTGGAAAATGCTCTCCGCTTCACAGAGCAAGCATCCAGCGAAGTGAAAAACTGGGCGATGGGCTTCCAGATGATTTTAACGCAGTTCAAAGAAGTGCTTCACAACCACGGCGTTGTTGCATTCCATTCAGAGGGCAACACATTCGACCCTCATTATCATGAAGCCGTCGAAATTGTTGAGACGAATGAACAAGAAGAAGGAACCATTTTAAAGGAATTTACAAAAGGCTATAAGAGCGCATCCCGCACGATCCGCCCAGCCCGAGTAAAAGTAGCCAAGCGGCCCAAAACCGAGGCGATCTCACCTGCTCCTGAGGAGTCCCTAGAGGCGGCCGCAGAAACCCCAAACGAACAAAATTAAATGTAAAAAAAGAGAAACCTTATGACAAAAAAACGAAAAATTATCGGTATCGACTTAGGTACAACAAACTCCTGCGTAGCCATCATGGAAGGCGGCTCGACAATTGTGATTGCAAACGCTGAAGGCGGAAGAACAACGCCCTCTGTGATTGCGTTTAAAGGTTCTGAGAGACTCGTCGGCGTACCTGCAAAACGCCAGTCTGTCACGAATCCAGACCGCACTCTTTATTCGACCAAAAGATTCATCGGACGAAAATTCGATGAGGCAAGCTCAGAGATTGCTACAGTGCCTTATAAAGTCACAAAAAACAGCAATGGCGATGCGGTCTTCGAAGTCGACGGCAAGCAAGTTTCTCCTGAAGAGGCTGCAGCTCAAGTATTGATTAAAATGAAAGAGACAGCGGAAAGCTATCTCGGCGAAAAGATCACCGAAGCTGTGATCACCGTTCCCGCTTATTTTAATGATTCGCAGCGTCAATCGACAAAAGATGCCGGCCGTATTGCTGGACTCGATGTCAAAAGGATCATTCCTGAGCCGACAGCAGCTGCATTGGCCTACGGCCTCGACAAGCAAGCTACCGACAAAAAAATCGTTGTTTATGACTTAGGCGGCGGTACATTCGACGTGTCTGTCCTCGAAATCGGCGATGGCGTTTTCGAAGTTCTTGCCACAAACGGCGATACCCACCTTGGCGGAGACGATTTTGACAACGCGATCATCCATTGGATGCTCGATGAATTTAAAAAAGAGCATGGCATCGATCTTTCTAAAGACAAAATGGCCCTGCAGCGCCTGCGCGATGCTGCCGAAAAAGCAAAAATCGAGCTCTCCGGCGTTATGACAACAGAGATCAACCAGCCGTTCATCACGATGGACGCCAGCGGCCCAAAACACTTAGCTCTTACGCTGAGCCGCTCTAAGCTCGAAAGCCTTTGCCACGACCTCATCGAAAGAACAGTTGGACCTTGCCAAAAAGCAATGAAAGACGCCGGAGTCAACCCATCCGATATCGGGGAAGTGATCCTCGTCGGCGGAATGACCCGCATGCCGTCTGTTCAACAGAAAGTGAAAGACATTTTCCAAAAAGAACCGCATAAAGGGGTCAACCCTGACGAAGCGGTTGCAATTGGAGCTGCAATTCAAGGCGGCATCATTGCAGGCGACGTCAAAGACGTTTTGCTTCTCGACGTGGTTCCTTTAACGCTCGGCATTGAAACGCTCGGCGGCGTCATGACGCCTCTCATCGAGCGCAACACCACCATCCCAACGCAGAAAAAACAAGTGTTCTCAACTGCGGCAGACAATCAGCCTGCAGTGACGATCGTTGTTCTGCAAGGCGAGCGCCCCATGGCTCGGGATAACAAGGAGATCGGCCGGTTCGATCTGACCGACATTCCCCCATCCCCTCGCGGCGTACCTCAAATCGAAGTCGCATTTGACATCGATGCGGATGGTATTTTGCACGTTTCAGCTAAAGATAAGCAGTCAAACCGCGAGCAAAAAATCAAGATTGAAGCAAAATCGGGCCTCACCGACGCTGAGATCCAAAGCAAGATCAAAGAAGCGGAGCTCCATGCGGCCGAAGATAAAGCTCGCAAAGAAGAAGTCGAAGTGCGCAATGAAGCAGACGCTCTCGTCTTCCGAGCAGAAAAATCGCTCACCGAATATAAGGACAAGCTTCCAGCTCCTGTCGCCTCTGACATCCAAAGCAAAGTCGACGGCCTAAAGCAAGCCCTAACATCGCAAGATACAGCTCTCATCAAAACAAAAACAGCCGAACTACAGCAGCATATGCAAAAAATTGGAGAAGAACTCTCCAAAGCTGGGCACGGACCCGAAGCTCCTCAAGCAGCTGCAGCGGCAGCACCTAATGCAAAGGAAAACCTAGAGGAAGCTGAAGCCGAGATCATCGACAAAGATAATCAGTAATCTCTTACCTTTTTTCTTCTACAACCAAAGGCCCGGCAAGTTTGCCGGGCCTTCTTTTTTTTCGGGCCGTTGCCCTTAGTAGTCCGTTTCAAAAGTTTTTGCAATAATTTCGGCATGAAAATGGCCTAAAATCGACGATCGAAAAGTGGGCTAGTATTGCCTCATACTAGCCCACTTTTCGATCGTCGATTTTAGGCCGTTTTGACGTCGAAATTATCGCAAAAACTTTTGAAACGGACTACTAGCTCCACCAAAGGACCTCGTCCTTGTGAAATCCTATTTTTCTATATTTTTCTATATTTTTCTTCTCCTGAATTATAAGAGATGGTATAATAGCCGCTATATGAGTTTTTGATGTTTATGGGATATAATAATGGCTATTATGTGGTTAACTCCTTTTGAAATGGCTGAACATTTGGCTAAGCAGGCTAAAAAAAGACGGCTAAAGCTTAATTTGAGCCAAAAAACATTGTCAGAGCGTTCAGACGTAAGCTTAGCCACAATCAAACTATTTGAAAGAACTGGAAAAATCTCACTTGCATCGTTACTTAAAATTGCTCTTGTGCTTGATTGCCTGAAACATTTTGAGGAATTATTCCCTGAGCAAGATCCCGAGAAATTTCATTCTTTAGATGATCTTCTAAAAGACAATACACGCAAAAGAGGACGACAATGAATTTTAAAGCTCAACCTATCGTCCATGTATATTTTAAAGGAAAATCTGAAAAAATCCTTGTGGGCAGATTGGCTTTAAAAAATCATAAAATTTTTTTTGAATACAGCCCTGAATTCATAAAAACTGGATTCGAATTATCTCCTTTCAAACTACCGCTGAAACCAGGACTCCAAACGAATTCTGATCTCGTTTTTGATGGATTGTTTGGCCTTTTTAACGATAGCCTGCCAGACGGGTGGGGCAGACTACTTTTAGATCGCAAGCTTAGAGGACTAGAAATTAATCCTAACTCACTATCTCCTTTAGATCGCTTATGCTACGTAGGGAAAAATGGAATGGGCGCATTAAGCTATATCCCCGAGATTAAAGGAGTTTCTCCGCTAGAGCGCGAAAATCTCGATGATATCGCCGAAGAAGTGTATGCATTCCAAGAGCATGACGACGACCAGTTTATTGACGAACTTCTTGCTATGAATAATTCCTCCGCGGGAGCCCGCCCTAAAATTCTTATCCGTAAAAACAAGGAAAATTGGATCATTAAATTCTGGTCTTCCACAGATCCCAAGGATATCGGTCCAATTGAATACGCTTATCATTTAATGGCAAAACATGCCGGTTTACATGTGCCAAAAGCAAAACTATTCGCTTCCAAAAAACGACCCGGCTATTTTGGAGTCACCCGTTTCGATCGCACTTCAGACCATCCCATTCATATGCATACATTAAGCGGATTAATCCATGCCGATCACCGACTCCCCAGCCTCGACTATGCAACGATCATCAAAGCAACAGCTCTGCTGACTAAATCACAGGAACAATTAGAATCTCAATTTAGAGCAGCAGTCTTTAATGTTTTCGCTCACAATCGCGATGATCACGCCAAAAATTTTTCTTTCTTAATGAATGAATATGGAACTTGGTCCATTTCCCCCGCATACGACCTAACTTTTTCATCAGGACCCTCAGGAGAACATTGCACAACTATCATGGGAGAAGGGAAAAACCCTAAACGCCCTCATTTAATTAAACTAGCCGCCATTGCCAGCATCAACGAAAAAAAAGCCTCAGCTATCATCGAGGAAGTCATTTCTTCTGTTTCTCTCTGGAAACATTTCGCTAAAGAAGCGCACGTCTCTACCTCCTCTACAAAAATGATCCAAGCAGCACTTCAATCCGTAGCCATCTAAAATTTTAAGAGATCTTCTTGGGAATATAAATTTTTCTTTAAATAATTCTATGCATGCTGTAAATAATATTGCTCTTCACAGATCGCTGTGAAGGGGCCGCCAAAACTGCGGTCAAACATACTCAACAACATGAAATGAGGTACGTTTATGTCAGTAGATTTACAATCAAAAGATCTCTACAGAGTGTCTATACAAACCGGATACGATCTTTACTCAAGCTCCGTCGCAGCACTGGACAGCTGTCTCAAAGAGATGGACGCTTGCAAAGGAGAATGGACTCGAGGGTTAACAGATTTATCTGTATCTTCTTTTAGCGCTAAAGATAAAGAAGACATGGCTAATAGAGCCCTTTTAAATTATCATAAGTTTATGAAAACAAGAGAATTTACAACCAAACTATTTTCCACTTTGCAAGAAATCTATGAGGACAGCAAACGACCGGCTATCGACCAAGATACGTATACCACCATGATAAGATTAGGAGAACCCGCACAAAAATTTCTCCAAGAAGTAGAAGCTTTAAAAACATGCAATGAAAACGTCAGACGTCTGGCAGAAAAGACGCGGCTTGTCTTCAAAGAGCCTATGGAAATCAGATTGCCTCAAATAGCGCATCCTCTCAATAGTCTCCTCGCAGCGATTCGCCCCGATATTTCCAATTGGTCGGTCAATCCCTGGGCAACGCCTGTCCTCGATGTTCTTTACCAAGAATTCTTAAACAACGCACCAGGTAACACCAAACCCTACGAACTTCCCTTGCGTAACGATCTCATGAGCTCTGCTCCATTTGCTCCTGTTCCTTCAACTTCTCAGAAACTCCATCAAGCGCATCAAACTCTGGGTCTGATCTTTATTGAACCTCAGACCAACATAGCTTATGGCGCAGCGTCTTCAGAAGCCGAAGAGAGCATCTATACTGAGGTTCAAAACCTCTTCAGTGATATCGAGGAGATGGAAGGCAAGCTCGCTTTTCAAAAGGTCCTTGACTCCAACAGCGAATCTTCCAAAGACTCTTCTTTAGAAGGCGAGTCTTCTACCGCTCCCCTTCAAAAAGCAGAGGAGGAAGAAGAAGCAGCAAAACTTTTCGAAAAAGAAGAAGCTGATAAAAACCCTGAAGAACAATCGGCCTAACAAAACCCTATTTTCTGAGTGAAGGAGGCTTCACTCAGAAAATTCTTTCCCATCTTTCCAAAAAACAACAAGGATTCTAAAGGACGAAGTTCTTTAGCGGGGTTTGGGGCAGAGCCCCAACTAAAAGAATCTACCCAATAAACGCGCTAAATCTTGATACGTAATATAGATGAAAAAAGCGATGAGTAGACCCACGAAGGGGATCATCATCCGCTCCATTGTTTTAGCTTTGATGGGTCTTTTTGTGATCCATTCGATGAGAGAAAACACGATGTGGCCGCCGTCGAGAACAGGGAGAGGAAGAAGGTTGAGGAGGCCGAGGCTCAGACTGATGACAGCCATCCAATAGAGAGCTTCCATAGCGCCGACGGTCCAGCTGTGGTGAACGACTTGAACTATGCCGACAGGACCCGACATAAATTTTGGACTTAATTTACCGGAAAAAAGACTAGAGAGAGTAAGCCCAGTATCTTGAATGACATCAAAAAACTGATCAAAAGGGTTGGGGTTGTAGACAACAACCCGGTCTTGCAAGGCAATGCCGAGAGCCAGACGGTTTTGCTGCTGTTCAAACTGCTTTAGGGCCTCATTTCTCAATTGAGGATTGACAATTTCTTCCAGAGCTTTTTTTTGCCTTGCCAGTTCGCCGAGAACGGCTGCTTTTTGTTCTTCACTGAAAGGCAAGTTCCGATAAGAGAGAGGCTCGACTGGGCGAAGAAGATGCAAATTCCCGACAGTGGAGCGGGAGGGATCGATGCCAATATTCGATACAATCGCTTGAAGATCCTTGACTTGAAAATCATCAAATTCCTGATCGGCCTTTGTCCATAAGACTTTTTGAACCGACTTAGGATTTCTTTCGACTATAAGGAGGACATCTCTTTTTTGAAGGCGCTCTAAAAGATCATAGGCCGTCTTCACAGGATAGCTGTCTACCGCTATGATCTTATCCCCTTCTTGAAGAGGATTAAAATAGGCGCATCGCTGACACTGCTGAAAGACTTTGATCTGCTCTTCTTCATCAATAAAAGAAAGACGGCTTTCCACCTCGCAAGTGGGAGAGAGATTGTAAGGAATAAAAGAGAGGTCTTGCAGACGCCCCTTGATGCCCGCTTCATGCTGCCAATCGTCGATTTCAGCCCGTTCATATGAGCTCATTTTCAAATCATCGAGGTGAATGCGGGGAACCTTGGTTTGAAAGACCGTTTCGCCTCGGCGAACGGTCAAAAAAACGGACGATTCATTGATTACATGGCTGAGCTGTTTTAAAGAAAAAAGGACTTCTCCGTCTGCCCAAATAAGCCGATCTCCCGGCTGAATGCCGCTGCTTGCCGCCGGCGAATGCTCAAGAAGGCCAGACTGACCATAAATCAAATAACTGGCAGGATCGGAAATGCCAATCGAGCGCATTTCAATCCGAGCACCGTCGAGCGGTTTTTCTTGTTGGAGAGTGTAATGAAAAGGATGGGTCGAGCCCGTTTCGTAATCTACTTTATACCCTTCAATCTGCATGCTTGCCGTATCCATGACAGAAGCTACAAGCAAATCTTTCACGCCGCGGAAAGGCCTGCCGTCATATTTTTCAATGACATCTCCAGGGCGGACGCCTTGCTGGTACAGCGGCGATGCGGGTTCCACCCAACCAATGCGGCGCGTATATTCTTTAAAAGACTTATCCCTTCCTCCTAATCCCCAAAGAAGAGAAAACGCTAAAAACGCAAACAGGAGATTGACGAGAGGCCCTGCAAGGGCCACTTGAATTCTTTTTCCAGGCGACTTGCTATAAAATCCATCTGGAATATCGCACGGCTCGACGTTCCCCTCTTTTTGCATGCCCGCAATTTTTACAAAACCTCCGAAAGGCAAAAGACCGATCTGCCATTTTACCCCTTGAAATACCCAAGAGATAATAGGACGTCCAAATCCGATCGAAAACACTTCAATTTTCATCCCTGCGCGGCGAGCTAGCCAATAGTGGCCCAGCTCATGAATAAAAACCAATAGTCCAAGACCAATAATTGCAAAAAGAATATATATCACGTTCATTAAGCCTGCCTAGCAAGTTCTCTCATCTCACAATCTACAGAAAGAATCGAGTCTAAGCTTAACATATTTGAACGTCTATGTGAAGACATTAATTTTTCTAATTTTCTTCCAATGTCAATCCAAGAGATGCAGCCGGAGAGAAATCTCTCTACTAAAATCTCTCCCGCTGCGTTTAAAGCGCAAGGATAACTGCCTCCTGCTTTGAGCGCATCGAGAGCGAGCTGAAGGCAAAGAAATCTCTTCTTGTCGGGCGGTTCAAAAGTCAATTGGGAACATGCTTGAAAGTCAAAAGGAGCGAGCAAGCCCGGTTTCCTTTCCGGATACGTCAAAGCGTATTGAATCGGTAAAACCATATTGGGCTTTGAAAGCTGCGCCAAGATAGAGCCATCTACATATTCAACTAGACTATGGATCACGCTTTGGGGATGTACAATCACATCGATGCGCTCAGGCTCAACCTCAAATAGCCATCTCGCTTCAATCATCTCAAGCCCTTTGTTGAGAAGCGTAGAAGAGTCTACGGTAATTTTAGGCCCCATGCTCCAATTAGGATGGCAAAGAGCCTCCTCCAACGAGACCTTTTCCAGCTCTTCTGCGTTTTTTTTTCGAAAAGGCCCGCCAGACGCTGTCAAAATCAATCGGCGAACGGAAGAGAGCGGCTCATTTCGAAGACACTGAAAGAGTGCGCTATGCTCGCTATCGACCGGAAGCAGTTCGACTCCTTGCTGTTTGGCTAACCCTGAAATCATCTCTCCGGCCATCACCAAAATTTCCTTATTCGCAAGGCCGATTTGTTTTTTTGCATGAATGGCCGCTAAGGCAGGATGCAGCCCGATACTGCCCGACATAGCGAGCATGACAAAATCCACATCTTTGTGGCCGGCCGCGGCCTTTAAACCATCAAGCCCGGAAAGAATAGGAGTGTTGGGGAGTCTTTTTTGCAAAACGATCGCTGAATCGGGATCAAACACAACGGCAAATTCCGGGCGAAATTCTTTGATTTGCTCTTCTAAAAGATCAATATTTGAACGGACCGCTAAAGCAAATACTTGAAACTTCTGCGGCAAATGGCGAATCACGTCTAGTGTAGCCTTCCCTATCGAGCCAGTGCATCCTAAGACAGAAACTTTTTTTCGCATCTTCATCAATCATCCAAGAGGTCGCACTTCGCGGGCGATATATTTTTTTCTGATCCGCACAAAACTTTTAGCGCCAATGTACATAAAGCCAATGACCGTCGATACTAGTCCCCCCGTAGAAAGAGACCAGCCATGGACATTGAGTAGATGTCGGGATAAAGCTACACCTAAAAAAGAGGCTCCCACGCCAATGAGAGGCGTCCAAATGAGCAAACGGCCTAAGCGGCAGGAAAATAGACGCGCAATGAGATAAGGCCCTGTCAAAAATGTCAAAACTAAAATCACTCCAACAGCTCGAAAAGCTCCAATGCATGTCGCTGCGATCAAAAATAAAAAGACATAACGAAACAAACCCACTTTCATCCCAAATGTTTTGGCCAAATGGACATCAAAACTCATGAGTTGAAATTGTTTGAAAAACAAAAATACAATGAGGCCGTTTGTCGCCATAAAAAGCGCTGGCAAATAAGCGTCAGAAAGCTGGAGAGCATCGACATTGCCCATGATCGCCTCAATGCCCAAATGGACATCGCGAAGATAAAGGGTAACAATTATAATCCCCAAAGCAAAGAGCACAGTAAAAACAAGACCAATGCTTGCATCTTCGTGCAAACGAAAACATCTAGTCAGCATCTCTGTGCAAAGCGCCGTCAATAAAGCTGCAAATAAAGCTCCCATCAAAAGCGTCGGAACATCAAACCACTGCCCTCCCCAAAAATAACGGGCCGCGAGAGCAGATAGAGCAATGCCTAGCAAAATCGTATGCGACAGAGAATTCGCCAGCATTGTCATCCTTTTTAACACTAAAAAAGGACTTAAAAGACCGCAAGAGAGGGCCACGGCGCTCAACACAATAAGCTGAATTTCATCAGAAGCGAAAGGCCCTTCGCTGAAAAGAGAAAAAACTCGTCGAAAGAATAAAAGGAAGAAAGAGAAAAAATCGCAATCCCAATAAGGCGTCATAAAAGGTTCCTGCCAGGGATGGGTTGCTGATGAGGATCTTGCTGAGGATTAGCTAACAGTTCAGTCAGCCTTCTTTCCAAATCAGGGGTCAAAATATGTTCCATCTCTTCTGCATTTCGATGCACGCATTGAGGCTCTTTGCCTAAATAATGAGTCAAATACACCTCCCAGAGGCGATGGAGCCGGACGACAGCTGCAGCTTTCTGATATCCATCCCCTGTCAGCTCGTATTCCCCTTTTTTCCTTGCTAGCCAGCCATGGGCCTCCATGCGCCAAAGAACCCAGCGAAGAACAAAAGAGGATGTTTGATGAGAACCGTTGAGCTGCCTAAAAGAAGCCATTTTCCTTTTCCAGAGACTTTTCAATACATT
This sequence comes from bacterium, assembly GCA_021780355.1. Classification (GTDB taxonomy): domain Bacteria; phylum Chlamydiota; class Chlamydiia; order Chlamydiales; family SM23-39; genus SZAS-17. The sequence goes on from JAJXYX010000011.1 coordinate 31,109, forward strand.
TTCTTGCAAACAGCGAAGACGAAAGGAAAAAATCCTAGCCAAGCGGAAAACAACTCCCCGTCCGGGCGCAAAACATAAAGAGAAAATAGCCCAACTAGCGCTCACAAGAACAATCAAAGGTCCGGTCGGCAGAGAAAATGTCGATTGGGGCGCGCTCCAACGAACCGATCCTTCAATAGAAAGAACGTAGCCAAAAAAAGCGCTAGCCACCCCAAATAGTCCAGAAAGGACGAACATCACCGACAAGCGATTCGTATACTGGCGGGCAGCAACTGCTGGAGCAATTAACATGCCAGACATCAAAATGACCCCAACGCTCCTCATGCCGACAATGATCGACAAAAGTAAAAACATAAAAAAGGCTTTTTCGATCCATTTGACTTGCACGCCCAAGCTTTTAGCGTAAGCGCTATCGAATAAAATCGCTTGCAAGGGACGATAGACGAAAAGAAGAAACAAAGCGATCGTTCCCGCTAAACTTCCATACATCGCAATATGCGTATCTGTCATCGTAGCTACTTGGCCGAAAAGAAGCATCTGCACGTGTTTAAACCAAGAGGGATAAGCGCCCTGGAGCGCAGAAGCTGCTACAATACCGACTCCAAAAAACACAGAAAGGACAAAACAAAGAGCTGTATCGGCAAACACCTTTCCTTTTTTCTCGAGCCACTCAATCGATTTCAACGCTAATAAAGAAGAGAAAAAAGCGCCGAAAAGAACAAAGAAAAACGCCCTAGATTCGCCTTCGCTTGGGAAAAAAGCCGCCAGAATAAATACGCCAGTCACAACGCCTGGATAAGAAGCATGGGAAAGAGATTCAGCAAGGAGAGATTTTTTTCGTAAAAACACGATCACACCGATGAGCGATGAACTCAAGCACATGAGCATACAGCCCCAAGCAGGAGCTCTTAAAATGGGATCGACAAAATAATCGATCATAAATATCCGCCCGTCTTTTTCACAGACAAACTCACAGCTTCATCAAACACAGTCGGCATTTTTCCAAATGTTTTCGCCAAATGATCGGCGTGAAAGACTTCAGCTACAGGGCCGCAGGCAATCAAACGGGTTTTAAGCAAGATCGCCCAATCAAAATACTCTTCGACCGTTGGCAAATCATGATGCACGATAAAGATTGTCTTCCCCTCGCCTTTTAACTTTTTGAGTAAAACCATGATCTCTTTTTCAGTCGTTAAATCAACCCCGGCAAAAGGCTCGTCGAGTAAAAAAATATCAGGATTTTGCACAAGCGCCCGAGCTAAAAAAAGCCTTTGCTGCTGGCCACCTGACAACTGGCTGATTTGCCGATCGGCGAATCCCGCCATACCGACGAGCTGCAAAGCTTTGGAGGCCGCTTCCCGATCCGCCTTGCGAGGGCGTCCAAATAACCCTAAACGACCATATCTGCCCATCAAAACAACTTGAATGGCTGTAATAGGAAAATCCCAATCGACAGACTGCCTTTGAGGCACATAAGCTATTTTTTGACGTACAGATGAGAGCGGCTCTTGAAAAAATTCGATTTTCCCGGAAAGTGGTTTTACAAGACCTAAAGCTGCTTTTAAAAGGGAACTTTTACCAGCGCCATTGGGACCTAAAATACCTACCAAAACTCCCTTAGGAACGGAAAAAGAAACGTCCCAAAGCACTGGCGTTTTTTCATAATTTACATAAAGTTCCTCAGCAATGCATATCGAATCCAAATTACCCCTCCAAATACCGGGAAATCACTTCCGCATTATGGCGCATCGAGTCCAAATAAGATTTGTTTTCGCCCGTTCCCATCGCATCTCCATATAGAGCTTCAGAACAAATGCTAATATGCAGGCCCAATTCCCTGCCAGCAGACACAATTTTTTTAATAGAATCTCTACTCACGTTCGATTCAGGAAACAAAACAGAAATTTTTTTTTCACGTAAATAGTCAATAATCGCCTCAATATCCCGAGGATTTAATTGCCCGTCGGGGGCCAGCCCCTCAGGAGCCGCAAATCTTTCCGTCCAAGCTTCTCCATCGGAAGGATCAGCCAAGTATGTTTTTGTAAAATAATGAAACGCATCATGGGAAGTAACTAAATAGCGCTTATGAGCAGGAATTTTCTGTAAATAAGCGCGCATTTCTTCATGGACTGCGTCCATTTTTTCATTCAATTGAAGAGCTCGACGTTGATAAAATTCCTTGCCTTCCGGATCGAGTAGAATTAAATTTTCTACGATAGGATCTATCGTCTCTTTCCATAAAGAAACATCCATCCAAACATGAGGGTCTATCAATTGATTTTTTCTCAAAATTTTTTGAGGGTATTTTTTTTCAATCCAAGCGCCCAAATTCACCCCCGAAGGATGCCTTTGTAAAGTGGCATCTAAACTAGCTCCATGCTCCAAGCCCAACCCATTATAAAAAACGAGATCCGCTCTAGTAAATTTTTCATCATCGCCTTTGACCAATTCATAACTATGAGGATCTAATTCTCCATGCATTAATACCCAACTGTCAACCCGATCTCCCCCTATTTCTTCTACAAGATCCCCTATCTGCGTAATTGTTGAAAGAATTTTTATTTTGCCATTAGGCTCCATCCAAGATCTAAATCTTTGCACTCGTTCGCTTTGAGAACAACTGCTAATCAAAGAGATAGAAAAGATGACTGAGAAAACAAAAAAAAGTGTTGAACCCCAAGACCTCATAACCCACGACGTTTAATTTTTTCAATGACTATATAGAATAGAACTTAAGAAAAAAAGGCTAAAATCATTATTTCTTGCTAAAAATGTACAGCATTTATATAATCCACCATTAAAACACCTTCCACTGAAAGGTGAAAAAAAGAACAAAGATAGGATAAAATATGAGCGCAGCACAAAAAGAAGAAGCAATCGAAACAAAAACAAAATTTTCTATTGAGGATGCCATCAATCGCGCCATCAAGAAAATCGGAGCAAAAAAAGAGAACGAACTCTGCAAATATCTTCCTATGAAAACCGGCGGCTACATGCATCACTTCACATTCAAAAAAATGAAAGCGAAGCAGCCCCAGGAATTAGCAGCTATCGTTGAGCGCTTCGTCATCAATTCCGACAAGCCTATCGGCGTCGCTCCAAAACAAAGAGCAGCCAGAGGCTCCCGCAAGCGCAAAGACCACATGAACTTCACCCGCAACCAACTCGAGCGTATGCTGAATATCGCAAGACTGGCTGGAGACAAAGAGATCATCACGATCCTCAGTCCAAAAAAATCTCTTGCTACTTACAAGCGCGAACTCATCCAATCTATCCGCCAACAGCGCGTAGAGATTGAGCTCTGGAATGGCTACGTTGAAGCGATCCAAACTCAACAAAACATGCTCGCTGCCAGCGACATGCTCCAAAACTAGTTTTTTTCTTCCTGACTAAAAACCCCTTGGATCTCTATAATCCCAGGGGTTTTTTCTTTTCTCTTGCTTTTTATGGATGATCGTTTATCATCTTATGTGGACTAAACAACCTATGTACCGTTCGTGATTCAAGAATTGGCTATTGGACGGGTTCAAAGCGCCAAAAATCGATTGCGGCAAAGTGGGTTGTATTATCAATACTAGCTCACTTTGCCACAATCGATTTTTGGCAGCTTTTAACCCCGTCCAATAGCCAATTCTTGAGTCACGAATAGTACCATCTTGGTTAAACTTTATAAACTTTTCGAGGATTAAACTGATATGTCTCAGACCCAAGTAAAAGAATTTGGGAAATGGCGGTCCTTCTTCTGGCCCGTTCATAGCTTCGAGCTCAAAAAGCTCCTTCCCATGTTCATGCTCTTTTTCTTTATCAACTTCAACTACACTATTCTACGCGATACAAAAGACGCTCTGATTGTCACCGCACCCGGTTCAGGAGCTGAAGCGATCCCCTTCCTCAAGATGTGGGGCGTATTGCCTTTTGCGATTCTATTTATGGTTGTCTACTCAAAATTGAGCAACCTGATGAGCAAGCAAAAATTGTTTTACACGATGATCAGCATCTTCGTCGTCTTTTTTGCACTTTTCGCTTTCGTGCTCTATCCATGCCGCGAGATTTTGCACCCGACGGCAGCTGCAGATAAACTTCAGGCCCTTTTGCCTCAAGGCTTTGCCGGCCTCATCGCGATTTTTAGAAACTGGACCTACGCCCTCTTCTATATCATGTCGGAGCTCTGGGGCAGCGTGGCTCTGTCTCTACTTTTCTGGGGCTTTGCCAATGACACGACCCGCGTTTCCGAATCTAAGCGTTTTTATGCCATGTTCGGCTTGGGCGCCAACCTCGGCATGGTCGTATCAGGTCCGATCATCATTAAATTTTCCGATATCCGTTCCAGCTTGCCAGCGCACGTAGACGCTTGGGGCATCACTCTTAATTGGATGCTTACCTTCGTCGTGATCTCTGCATTGCTCGCTATGGGAATCTACTACTGGATCAATAAAAATGTCTTGACCGATCCTCGCTTCTATGATGCAACGGAAGTCAAAAAGACAAAAAAAGAAAAACCAAAACTTTCTTTGAAAGAGAGCTTCCTCTTCTTGGCAAGATCTCCATACATCGGCTGCCTCGCCATCCTCGTGATCGGCTACGGCATTGCGATCAACCTAGTTGAAGTCACCTGGAAATCACAGCTGAAACTCCAATATCCTAACGGAAATGAATACAACGCCTTCATGGGCAAGTTTTCAACTGTTACAGGGATTACAACTATTTTGATGATGCTCTTCGTAGGCGGAAACGTCATCCGTCGATTCGGCTGGGGCGTAGGAGCTCTTATTACTCCTGTGGTCTTGCTCGTGACCGGCGTAGGCTTCTTCTCCTTTGTGATTTTTAGAGACTCCCTCACTGGATTTATCTCCATGCTGGGAACCACTCCACTGATGCTAGCTGTTCTCTTTGGTATGGCGCAAAACATCATGAGTAAATCAGCGAAGTACTCCTTGTTCGACCCCACAAAAGAGATGGCTTATATCCCTCTCGATCAGGAATCGAAAGTAAAAGGAAAAGCAGCGATCGACGTCGTAGGAGCGCGCCTCGGCAAATCGAGCGGATCTTTGATCCAACAGATTCTGATCGTTTCTTTCGGCTCGCTCGCAGCAGTCACTCCAATTATTGGCGGCATTCTATTCGTCATTATCGGAGCCTGGATCTTTGCAGCGCGTTCGCTCAACAAGCGCTTCGTGGCCCTTACGGCGCAAAAAGATGCCGAAGCGAAAGCTGCAGCCGCTTCCAGCGCGCAACCTGTATTGGCAGAAGCTATAGCAGGGAGCTCACCAGCTAGCAACTAATCAATCATTGATTAGCTTGCAAAGCAAAAAGCCCGGTCCAAAAGACCGGGCTTTTTTTTACCTTTGACCTATCGTGCATCGTTTATAATAAAAAAGACGGCTAGATACGAGAGGAAGATCTAGATGAATCGAATGCAATTTAGAGATCCTCTGATTGCGGCATTGATACCAATTTTTCCCGGCAGCTTTCACATAAGCGATCAGTTCTGCTCCTCCTCCATCGTGACGCCGTTCAATAAACCCTTGCAAATCATAATAACCCCTCTTTTCTCCATCAGATAGCTGCTTGGGAACCACAGAAGAAAGCTGACTATGCTGCTTCACAAACACTAAAAGATGACGAGGCGTTTGGGCTGCAATTTTTTGATGGGTCAAAGAAAGTAACGCCTGGGTCTGCGGATCCCATTCCAATAGACAGCAGCTCTCTTCCATTGAATACGTTTTATGACCAAAAGACTCTGTTGAGCCAAGACTCAGCAAAATTGTCCGAAAAATCTCAAAGAGATGAGGAGAAGAGGGAGACAAAAATATGTCAGACGACATTTTTTTCGCCAAACAGCGAACTAGCTCTGAACTAGAAGCAGATGAAATCGAAAAATGAGCTTTTCGATCTGCGTCATATTGATCGATAAATTTCTGAAAAGGCTCATAGCTTTGCGGAGCCCAAAGAGCCAAAATGGTACGAAACATAGGAAGGCGAAGCATAATTTGCATCACAGCATTCATCCAACAGTCTCTCTCATTAGAAAGTAATCCCAAAGGAATGGAGTCGCTTTCCCCCAAACATCGGCTCGGCTCGATTAACCTCGTTTGCCGAATAGCTCGAAGCATATTGCGAATCGATAAGCGAAGAGCTGGATGCAAAAGGGGCGTTGCAACAGAAACAAAAAGAGAACCCACGCCGCCTACAATTTTCGTTTTCACAGCTCCTTGAACTTTGACATCAATTTTCTTTCTCTCCCCCTTATGCATTCCTCCCTTGCCAGAACCAGGTTCTTGCATTTTTTCAGAAACAGAGACAAGCGGCCTAATGAACATGCGATCCATCAAATTTTATTTTCAAGGACGACATGGTAAACCAAAACTTCTTTAAACCACAACGTTTTCTTTACATTGCAAAAAAACCCAAAGGAACCGCTACACCTCGAAGAGAGCTATCTTTTTTGAAACCCACATTCCGCAGCCGCTCCGCAGGGAGCGGAATGTGGACGGAATCTTCAGTCCCGCCTATAAACCGATTCTTCAGCTTTCTTCGGCATAAACCAAAAGATGCAAGAGGCCGCAAGGCAAATGAAGGCTCCTATAAACATCACACCTAAAGCATCTATCCATGGCAAAAGACCTGCCCCTAAAACAGGAATCACAGAGCCTCTCAAACCTTGAGCCAGCACATTCGTGATACTAAACATAGAGCTATCCTTTTCTTCAGCGAATACGAGACTTGACATATGCCAGCTCATTTCACTCCCCCCCTGCATAATACCGTAGAAAACATAAGCTAAGTAGACAAACGCGCCATGAGAAGAAGCTGCAAGTAAAAGAAAAGGGAAAAGACATGCAAAAAAAGTCACGAGAGCGCTGAGTTGAAAGATATTTACGCTGCGAAAGAGCCGAGTCCAAAAAGATGTAGTTAAAGCTACCCCAATTCCTTTGCAAAGAGAAATCGCGCATCCCATTTCCACAAAAGACAAATGAAGCGTATCGACAAAAAAGCGAGGAAGCGCTGGCTGCATGATCATCAGTCCAGCGCCGCAAAACATAAATCCCATCTGAAAAACAGCAAAATCTTTGCGCCGTCTCATCAATTGCCAAACCTCTTTCCAAGGATGCGCAATTTTCTCTCGAAGGTAACGAAAAAAGGTAAAATCTTCAAAGCTCTTCTCTAACAAACATTCAGCCGTAAAAGAGGGCCGAATCAGAAGCAAAAACAAAGTAGAAAACATCCCAAAAACTGCAGTTATCGAGACCAGCCATCTCCAAGCCGAATCATATCGATCAAGTAAATGCCCCAATCCAACAGCACATAAAGCAGTCCCCAAATAATCAACCATCGCCGTCAATGCCACAAACTGCTCGCGCTGAAGTTTAGGAAGATTCCGCTTGCAAATTTCCATCCAGGCCGGAATCGTCGCCCGAGTGAGCGTCATGTAGAATCCAAATGAAAAAATGACAAACCAAGAAGAATCGATCCAAGGCACAAACAGGAAAGGAACATAACGTAGACAATTAGCTCCCAGCAAATTTGCAAATATTCTATCGGGCCGACGATAAATCGCCTGACTCCAATAAGGCGATAACAAAGAAGACATGGGCTTTAAAGCAATGATCCAAGTGATTTGCAAAGCCGTCAAACCAGCCTGTTTATACAAAATAAAAGCCAACAGACCAAGCAAAGTCCAACAAGGAGTCCCTAAAAGACGAACTCCAATCAAAACAAACCGAGTCCGAGCCGCCAAGTCATTTTGACATTTCACAATTACCCACTATCATGCCAAGCTATACCGTTCGTGACTCAAGAATCGGCTATTGGACGAGATTGAAAGCCGCCAAAAATCGATCGCCGCAAAGTGGGCTAGTATGAGGCAATA
>JAJXYX010000006.1 GCA_021780355.1 bacterium
GAAGAATCGGCTTACAGGCGGGTTCAAAGCGCCAAAAATCGATTGCGGCAAAGTGGGTTGTATTGCCTCATACTAGCCCACTTTGCCGCAATCGATTTTTGGCAGCTTTCAATCCCACCTGTAAGCCGATTCTTCAGCTTTCTTCGGTATATACATTATGTATATAGTGCTTCCGGTTGAAAGGCGCTATATTTTCTCTTTTTTCAGCAAGGAGGCCAACAGCGCCATCCTCACTGGAACTCCGTATTGGGCTTGTTCAAAATAGTAGGCAAAGGGCGTGTGATCGATTTCTCTATCCAATTCATCGACTCTTGGCAAGGGGTGAAGGATTTTCATGTTGTGCCTGCAGCCGGCGAGCATCTCTTTTTTCAGCACATATCGATGATGTAACACTTCTCCTTGCAGTCTCTCTTTTTGCACGCGGGTTGTGTACACTACATCTGCATCTTTGATCGCCGCTTCAATATCTTCGTGGTAAGAGCAGGCAACGTCCTTTCCCTTTAACATTTCTTTCAAATCCTCCGGCAGCGTCAATTCTTTGGGAGAAACAAAATCGATCTTTACTTGATATAAACTCAATGCCTTGACTAGAGAGTGCACTGTACGCCCATATTTTAAATCTCCCATTATGGCCAATCGAAGTCCATCAATTTTCCCTTGAGATATCCAGACGGTAAATAAATCTACTAGCGTTTGGCTCGGATGTTCATTCGCCCCATCTCCAGCATTCACAACGGGCGTTTTTGTGGCTTTTGCAGCTTTTTTCGCCGCTCCCGCCTCAAAATGCCTCAGTACAATCACATCAGCAAAACTCCCCACTACACGCATCGTATCTTCCAAGATTTCTCCCTTCTGACTTGAAGTAGATCCCGCTTCTGAAAATCCTATCACAGATCCTCCCAATCTTAACATAGCCGTCTCAAAAGAAAGCCTCGTACGGGTCGAAGGCTCAAAAAAACAAGAAGCTAGAACACCCCCCCGAAGATCATTCCTCTCTCTTCGTTCGCAAAATTCTTTCGCCTTATGCAAAATCTCTTCGATTTCTTTTCGATCTAAATCCTCGATAGTCAATAAATCTTGTTTCATGATTGCGTCTCTTCATTTTTTTGCGGGGCTTCGCTCCACGCCCCACCAAAGGACTATCGTCCTCTGGGCTCCTTTTATTTTTATATAAAAACCAAGAGGAGTCCAGAGGACGCCAGTCCTTTGGTGGGGTGTGGAGCGAAGCCCCATTGATCCTTAGAACATGATGCCAAAACGCTGTTATTTTTGTTAGACGAACTAGGTAATTGTTCTTGCGCATACTAAAATGCGTTTGCTACAGTGTCTTGAACCAGTCCGAGAATGTTGTATGAAACAAAATCATCCTACTCCACGTTGGCAGCAACGTTTAAATAATTATGACAATGCATTTAGGCAGCTTAAAGCTGCTGTTTTGCTTGCTGCCGAAAGAAAATTATCCGACCTGGAAAAACAGGGGCTCATTCAGGCTTTTGAAGTCACTCATGAACTTGCTTGGAATGTGATGAAAGACTATTTTTTACACCAGGGGAATCCTGATATTACGGGATCGAGAGATGCTGTTCGAGAGGCGTTTCATAAGCAGCTTATTACGGATGGCGAATATTGGATGGAAATGATTAAAAGTCGCAATCAAACGTCTCATACTTATAATCGAGAAGTGGCGAATGATATTGTAAATAAAGTAATCAATGTTTACTTTCATTCATTTGAGTCGTTTCTTTTGAAAATGCAATCCCTAATTCGTCATGACTAAATATTTTGGACTGCCGGACAGAGTCATCGAGCAAATTTGCGATGTTTTTCGTCAATATGATGAAATTCAACGAGTGATTATTTACGGCTCGCGAGCTATGGGTAGAGAGCGCCCCGGCTCGGATATTGATTTGTGTATTGAGAGTGATGAACTCTCTTTTTCTCAATTGCTAGCTATTGAAAACCAGATCGATGATTTGCTTTTGCCTTGGAAAATCGACTTGTCTTTGAAAAATCAAATTGATAATCCGGACGTAGTAGAACATATCGATACTGTTGGGATTGAGTTCTATAAAAACTCTTAAAAAATAAATCATTCTATTTCCTTTCCAAAAACAGGAATCCAGAGGAGCTTCGCTACAATATCTGGGTGTGGGTCGGAGCTCCGCTAAGGGGACGAATGGGCTTCGAGAAGTTGTAGAGCTTGTTGGATGACTTGGTTTGGGCTGATTTGCAGGAGGCAAAAGGGGAGGCGGCATTTTCTTCTGAGACATGGACGGCATGAGCGGGGTTTGGAGCAGACGGCGGCGGTTGGGCAGAGGTAAGGGCCGCAGAGAATGGGATCTGTGGGGGCGTAGATGCCGATGGCTGGCGTATTGAGGGCGCAGGCGAGGTGGAAAGGGCCAGTGTCGCTGGAGATGAAGAGATCGATGGCATCGAGGGTGGCGGCGAATTCGCGAAGAGAGAGGGTGTGATCGAGGAGGTGGGAGCCCGGGATGAGGCGCGATAGCGACTGCATGAGGGGGAGCTCCGTGGCGCCGCCGGTGATGAGGATGCGGCAGGAGAGGCTTTGCTGCAGAGCGTTGCCGACGGCGGCAAAGTGTTGGAGGGGCCAGCATTTGTAAGAGTCTTTGGCTCCTGGGTGGAGAGCGACCCAGCGGCCTTTGAAGATTTTTTTTTCTTCGGGGCGGAGGAAGAAAGAAAGCGGGGATGGAGTGGGAGAGCCCCCGATGAGTTTGACGAGAGCTAGCCTTCTGTCAATTTCATGTTCGTGGAGAGGGGGAAGGGAAGTGGTGAAGAGATCGTCGAGTCCTTTGTTGAGATTGGATGTCCCGACGAGACGGGACGCTCCGAGGGACGCGCAAAGGGGGAGGACGAAACGCTGCGATGCATGGAAGAGAACGATCGTGTCGAATTGTCCCCGCAGATGATGCCAGAGGGAAAGTGGACTTTGCAGAAGATAGAGAGCGTCTGTCCAAGGATTGTTGTCGAAGATTTGCATTCCAATCTTGCTTGTGAGAGCGGCGAGATAAGCATCGGGAAAGCAACGACGCAGAGCGTTGAGGGCAGGCATGGTCCAAAGGGTGTCTCCGAGAGCGGTCGTACTGACAGCCAGGATGCGGCGTGGAATGAGCTCAGTGACAGAAGGAAGAGAGGGCGACGCCGCGCGGGAAAGAAAACGGAGCAGGTGATTTTTAAAGGTCATAAAAGTCGGCTAGAGAAGAGGGTGGTTTGGAAGAAGAGGCGATTTCGGCGAGACATTGAAGAAAGATTTGTGCGAGCTGGATGTTTGTCAAAAGAGGGATGTGATGATCGATGGCGAGGCGGCGGATTTTAAATCCTTCATTTCGACCGGATGAGGCCTGTTTGGGAATGTTGATGATGAGATCGAACTGCCTATGCGTTATGAGAGTGGAGATATTCGGCTCCATGTTTTCGCTGATTTTATAGACGACAGTAGAGTGGACGCCCCGTTTGGCAAAGAAATCGTGAGTTCCTTGCGTCGCGTAAAGATCCCATCCTTGGCTTTCGAGCTTTTGCAAAGGCTCGAGGAGTTTGTGACGGAAATCGGAGGGGGTGCTGACGAGGATTTTTTTCCCTTCGATGGACTGGCTTGTTGCAAGCCAAGAGGAAAAAAATGCTTCTAAGTAGTTGTCTGCAATGACGGCCACTTCCCCAGTGGACGCCATCTCTACGCCCGTAACAGGATCCGAGCCTTTGAGTCTTTGGTAGGAAAATTGCGGCGTTTTGACCCCGACATAGTCGAGCTCTAGCGTTTCATAGGCGCGAGGTTTGTGCTTATTGAGAAAAAGATCTCCGGCGATTTGGATGAAATTCGTTCGTGTTACTTTTGATACAAAGGGGAAGGAACGAGCGGCCCTGACATTGCATTCGATGACTTGAATCGCATTTTCTTTAGCGATGAATTGGATATTAAAAGGCCCCGTGATGTCTAACGCTTTCACAATAGTTTTTGCCACTCTCTTGGCTCTTCGGATCGTTTCAAGATAGAGCCGCTGCGGAGGCAAAACGATTGTCGCATCACCTGAGTGGACTCCTGCATTTTCAATATGTTCGGAAATAGCGGAAACGATAATGCTCCCTTGATGGGCTACCCCGTCAATTTCAAACTCTTTGGCGTGTTCGATAAATTTGGAGATGACAATCGGATGGTCGGGAGAAACAATCGCAGCTTCTTTTAAGTATTTGATGAGCTCATCTTCATTATAGACGACGTTCATGGCCGAGCCCGACAAAACGTAAGAGGGACGAATGAGAAGCGGATAGCCGTGTTCTGAGGCAAATTGTTTGGCGCTTGGCAAGTTGGTTGCTCTTTGCCAGGGGGGTTGATCGATGCCCAGCGTATGAAGAAGCGAGGAAAAAGCATCTCTGTTTTCAGCTTGGTCGATAGAATGAGCTGATGTGCCGAGAATGGGATAGCCTTTTTGATGCAGCGGACTGGCTAGATTATTGGCAATTTGGCCTCCGACTGAGACAATGATCCCTTTAGGTCTTTCAAAATCAGCGATATCTTGGATCCTTTCCAAGGTCAGTTCCTCGAAATAGAGGCGGTCCGATTCATCAAAATCAGTCGAGACCGTTTCAGGATTCGAGTTGATTAAAATGGTCGGCTGTTTGTGTTTTCTCAGAGTCCGCGCCATGTTGACGGCGCACCAATCGAATTCGACAGAAGAGCCGATGCAATAAGGCCCGGAGCCGAGCACGATGCAAGGTTTCCTTCGGCTTGGTTCAACGTCATGTTCCTGGCCCCAATAGGTCGTGTAGAGATAATTCGTTTCGGCTTCGAACTCTCCTGCGAGCGTGTCGATTTGTTTCACGAAAGGGAAAATTTTCCATTTTTTTCTTAGAGCGCGTACGTCGGATTCTTTCATTTGTTTCGATTTCGCGATCGACGCATCGGAAAATCCGAGTTTTTTTGCCTTATTGAGCATAGGAGCTGTGAGTTTTTCCCTTTCAAGGTCTTTGGCAAAGAGTGCAAGGGCTTGGATGTGATGGAGGAACCAAGGATCGATGAGAGACATGTCGTGGGCGTCTTCTAGGCTGCCTTGCTGCAGAAAGTATTGATAGAGGGCAAATAGACGCCGATCTGTCGGCCGGCAAATGTGGCCTGATAGATCTTCTAAAACTTCTGGAGGATGTTCGATTCCGAGAGAGCCGATATTCAACATGCGGATCGCTTTTTGCAGCACTTCGGGAAATGATCTGCCGATCGCCATGACTTCGCCAACGCTTTTCATTTCGGTTCCGATTGTCCGGTCGGCGCTTTTGAGTTTGTGGATATCCCAGCGAGGGATTTTCATGACGATGTAATCGAGAGCTGGCTCGAAAAAAGCGCTCGTTTTTTGTGTGATCGCATTAGGGATTTGATCGAGCGTATAGCCGAGAGCCAGTTTGGCGGCCACAAAGGCAAGTGGATAGCCGGTCGCTTTCGATGCGAGGGCGCTAGATCTTGAAAGCCGTGCGTTCATCTCAATGACGCGATAATCGCCGGTTTTAGGATTGAGGGCGAATTGAACGTTGCATTCTCCTTCAATTTTAAAATGGCGCGCAATCGTTAAGGATAAAGAACGGAGCCGATGGTATTCTTCGTTGTTGAGTGTTTGAGAGGGTGCAACAACGCAGCTTTCTCCAGTGTGGATCCCCATCGGGTCGAGATTTTCCATGTTGCAGATTGTAAGAGCTTGATCGGCTCTGTCTCTAACGACCTCGTATTCGAGTTCTTTCCATCCTTTTAAATACTCTTCGATCAGAATCTGCGGCGCGCCGCTGAGAGCCTCTCTAGCTTTAGCTTTCAGCTGCGCTTCCGTCTCAATGCGGCCGGATCCGAGTCCTCCCAACGAAAATCCAGAGCGCATCATGAGCGGATAGCCAATCTCTTTGGCGGCATCGAGCGCTTCTTTTACAGTTTTGACTGCTCTGCTTTTAGCTGTTTTGATGCCGATGGAAGCGAGATGTTGTTTAAATAGCTCTCTATCTTCTGTTTGTCGAATGGCCTCGAGCGGAGTTCCCAAAACTGCTATTGAATATCGTTTTAAAATCCCTAGTTTTTCCAGTTCAAGCCCTAAGTTTAAAGCTGTTTGTCCTCCAAAACTGAGTAAAATGGCATCGGGCCGCTCTTTTGCGATAATCTTTTCCAAAGAGTCGACTTGCAGCGGCTGCAAATAGACAATATCGGCCATGGCAGCATCGGTCTGCACTGTGGCAATATTAGGATTGACGAGTACGGTTTTGATTTTTTCTTCTTTAAACGCCTTGATGGCTTGGGATCCAGAATAGTCGAACTCGCCGGCCTGTCCGATTTTTAATCCGCCGGATCCTAGAATAAGAGCTTTTTTGATCGATCTTCTTTTCATAACATCTTATAAAAAGTTTCAAAAAGAAATTCGGCGTCAGTCGGGCCTGGGTTGCTTTCAGGGTGGAATTGCACCGCAAAATAGGGAAGCGTTTTATGCTGAATGCCTTCGACCGATCCGTCATTCATGTTTCTAAAGCTGACACGCCAGCCTTTCGGCAGCGATGTTTCGTCGATGGCGTATCCGTGGTTTTGCGAAGTAAGCAAACACTTTTGGGTTTCGAGGTTGCGGCAGGGCTGGTTGTGCCCTCTATGCCCAAATGGAAGTTTATATGTTTTTCCTCCTATCGCTAAAGCCATGAGCTGGGCTCCTAGGCAGATGCCGAAGGTGGGCTTTTTTTTCTGAAGAACCTTTTTGAGTATAGCCACCGTTTTCCCGCACATCTGGGGGTCTCCAGGGCCGTTGGATAAAAAAAGCCCATCGTACTCTTCTTCGCTATAATCGTAGTCGTGGGGTACTTTGATGACGCGGATCGGCCATTTGGTCAAGCAGCGAAGAATATTGCGCTTCATCCCGCAGTCGACTGCGATCACTTTTTTCTTTCCCGATCCAAACTCTTCTTTTTCTAGCGAGCTGACCTCCTGGACAAAATGTCTTTGGCTTTGATCCGGAAAAGTTTTGGTTTTTTTCGCACCGCAAACGATGGCTCCTGAGGCTACGCCTTGTTTGCGGAGCACTTTGGTCAGGGCTCTTGTGTCCACGCCCGTGATGAGCGGGACTCTTTGCTCTTTTAGCCATTCCAAAAACGGGCATTCGGCATCCCAATGGCTCATCCAAGGACTCGTCGTCCCCACGACGACGCCGTAAGCTTGAGCTTTTTCCGATTCCCAAAGATCGCTGCTCGGCACGCCGTAGTTGCCGATCAAGGGATAAGTAAAAGTTAAAATTTGTCCTGCATAGGAAGGATCGGTCAGCGATTCGACGTAACCGGTCATCCCTGTAGAAAAAACGACTTCGCCAAAGTAAATATCTTTTTGCCAAGAAGGGGAAAATCCAGCAAACTCCTCGCCAGATTCTAAAACAAGTCGAGATGCATCCATAAGTTAGAAAGAATGTAACGCATTTCTTTATTCCATGCAACTCATCGAACGTTTTAATATGAGCGTCATGAGGGGGCTATTATGGGGCAGAATTTCTTTAACGATTTGCGTAAAAGCGCTTTAGGATCTCTTCTTGATGTTGAGTCTTTAGCTCTCCTTTCAAAAAGAGCCCAGGCATGTCCGATTCAAGATCCTTTTCGTATCCGAGCTCGTTTTTTGGGTTGGAAGACAGCTTCTTTGCTTTTAGATGAGAAAGGAGAAGTTCAGCGAGAGCGCCTCAAGGAGCTCATCCTTATGTTTGAAAAAGAGAGCTATCCAGTAGGCCAGAACGAAAGCGATGCTTGGATTATGCAGCATCTGCTTTCTTGTTTACGGCAGCTTGAAGAGAATGAAGCGATTGGCCGCGCGCTCAAAAAATGTTCTCTTCCTCTTTGCGGAAAAGAGGCGGAAGAGATGGTACGCGATACACTATGGCCTGATCAGATTGGGCCTCTTTCTCATGGCCATGTGAGAAGAGCGGTGTTGACTGCCTGGCTGACATTTCTTCGCCAAACAACGGGCTCTTGTTTTGCAACCGCTCCTGCTATGCTGATCCAGAGAAGTGATCCTGTCCGCATGATCCAAGATCTTGATGCGATGCTTTCATCGGGGGAGCTTCGGCGAGGCTCTTATGCAGCGCCCTTGTATAAAGGTTTGGGCCCTGGAGACTTGCAAAGGCCGATAGGTTTTTATCCTGCAGCTCTTTCACCTGGTCTAGAGGCCGCTTTCCAAGCAGCGCAAGCGCCTTTTCCTCAGATCGACGCCTCTTGTGTCTCTCCAAAGCAGTTTATAGAAGAGGGGCTTTTGGTTCATTTTGGACTCACTCGGAAAGATCTTGTTAAAGAAACTGTCTCTTTGGCTCCCCAAGCTGGCCTGCTATGGGAGAGACTCGGCGGTCATTATGGCGGATTTTCTTCAAAAACGAAGGAAATTCACTCTTGGGAAAAAGAAGTGAAAAAAGCTGAGCGCGCTTTTCTTTCTTTAGCAGACTGCGCCCTTCTTCGCTCATGGGAATATACGCTAGCTTCTTTTTGCGATGTGAAAATGGAGTTTTCCCATTGGAATTTATTTGTTTCTCTTGGCATGCACCCTGAAAAAAAACCTCCTGGTATTGGCGCTTTTCTTTTGCAGTCTGTCCAGGCCAAGCTGGATGCCGCTAATCAGAGGATCGAACAGATCCGCTTTGAATATCAAAGGGCAGCTCAGGCTGTTCATGCTGCAGAGCGTTTGCTTGGGCAAGCCTCGAGCGCAGCAGAGAGGAGCCGTTTTCAAGCGGAACTCTACGCTCAGGTTGATGCCGCCAATCATTTTGCTGCCAGAATGGAAGAAGAAAGGCAAATAGCTGTTTGGCTCTCTGAGTTTTTTTCCCATTTTCTCCGCGATGCGATAGAAAAACTCCAAGGGGCCTTTCAAGAGGTATTTGATCCCTCTTTAAGTGTTGCCGAGGCAGAACGTTTTGAAGATAGTCCAGCTGGATTTAGGCTGTTGTATAAATCAGGGCGCAGCGCAGCGGCCAGCTGGGAGAGGATCGAAGATGAATCTCAGTTTGTCAACGCAGTTTATAAATTTTTCGAATCGCTCGAAAATCAATATGTAGTAGATCCGGTTTTGAAAAGCGGTTTTACGGAGATCATGACAGAACTTCTTCAATATATTCGCTCCGAGGAATTTATCGTTTTTGCTCTCGAGAGGGCAAAAGAACATAAAAAACCCAAGCAGGCCAAGCCATGGGCTTATCAATCGGGCGGAACGATGCAGACTTTGCTGCAAAGTTATTACGAGCTAGAGGAAAAACCTCAGGAATTTGCACGCAAGATCCGCACGCCGCAGCAGCTGCATCGCTTTCTTTGCGAAGCTGCAAAGCAGGCAAAATCTAAAGAGCTTTTGATGTTTTCTCCGACCCACGCTTTTCTTTTTTGCCCTTCGCTTATGGGAGCTGAAGATGCGCTTGAGAAGGGATTTCGTTTCACGAGAGAGATTTCTGTTTCTTCCAGCCAGATTGAATTTTTGATGGATAGGCTCTCTGAATATTTGCCGTCCGACGCCCGGCCCCTTTTTTATTCAGGTTGCCGTCGTGTTCTAGCGCCGGAAAATCTTTCTGGTCTCCGCTCGCTTCTTGTATCGGGGTGGATGGCGGCTCAACAAACGGACATCGGAAGAATAGATTCCTTTTTGTATGGAGCGCTTCCTGTGCTTAGCTCTGATCGAGCCAGGCAAGCTGTGGAGCGCATGAGCTTTCAATTGAAAATCCCTGCGCCTAGCCTTCCCAAGAGGCCGGCCATGCTGCCTATCGATTTACTTCAGATCATGAAGGGAGCTTTGATCGAGGCCAAGGGGCCGTTTTCTTCAGTAGATTGGGATGATCTTCTCGCTGATGCGGCCAGAAAAGAGGGGATTATCTATCCTTCTCCAGTTCTTTTTGCCGACACCAATTGGTCTGATTGGTTATTTGGAATCATTGCCAATGGAGCCACAGGGCAGGCAGAGCTGTGGCGTCTCAATCGGACAGGGACTGTTGGCGCGCCGATGAGCGAATGGAACCATTTGTTTCTCGAAGAGGGGCGTTGGGGGGTTTTCACGGCTGGATTTGGATGAGGTCTATTTTCTTCGGTATAATTAAAGTTCAGAGGTGAGGCAACGGAGCGCCCCTTGATTACAGATTAAAATTTTAGGAAGGCTCTCTTTGATAAATAGAAGGTTCAGTTCAGGACAAGCTTCTTTGACCTTTTGTTGAAACATGTTTTGAAAAAATGAAGTGATGGGGTGATCGGGAGCAGATGTTGTGATAAAAAGATTCGGTTTTAGGAAAATTCCATTCATAAAATTGAGCATACAAGGAAATTCTGGTTTTTTGAGGATTTCGGTTTCAGAATCATAAAAAGGCGCAAATGGTTGACAGCGTGGATCAGTCCAAAAGGAATTGATATGTGAGAGAGAGAGGCTGTCTTTGGCGTGGTAGCTGGCCGTGAGAACTCCAGGAACGGGAATGACTTGGCAGTCGATGCTTTTTAAGATTTTTGTGTTTTCTTGTAATAAAATTTGAGATTGTTTCAGCCGTTCATTAGAAAAATTGAGAGTTCTTTGTAAAAAAGGCATTTTTTTGATGTCGACTCTTTTTTGCAGGGCCAACATTTGGGCTTCATCATGGATGAAAACGGCATCATTAGGGCCTACAAATACTTCCATATCGATATGAAATTGCGTTTGAAAAATGTAAGCTATTCGCTCTGCAGGAATCATAAGTTCTTCAGAAATGACTTCTTTGGTTATTTCGATCATTTCTCGGGTTTGCAAGGCCAGTTGAGTCCAAATTGCAGATGGCTTTTCTCCGACATATTCATCGATATTGTACGGTTCTTTGCAAATAAAATGTTTTAAGTTCTTTGCGATGCGGATAAAATCTTTGGATAGAGATTCTGTGTGCGATGGAATAGATTGCATGATTCTGTCTTTTTGCTTCTCGAAATATTGTTGATTATACAAGCAAATAAAGCTGAGAATGAGACTTGTATAGCCAATAATGGCTTTAGGTTTTCCGTCAGAGGCTGTGAAAATATGGCAGTTGCCTCCTTCGATACATGTTTTCCCTTCTTTGTAGGGTACACGATGTTGTTGAGCTAGATCAATCGCTTGTTGGCGAAATTTTTTGGTAAACCCTTGCCCTGTAAAATCGAGATCATCGAAATAGAAATGAAGAAGATATTCAGGTAGCAAACTTTGAAATAGGAGTTTATTTCTTCGACTTTGGTGGGGGAAAAACGCCGGGATCAAATGTGTTCCATCTGGTAGATAAACCCGCGCGTCGCGAGACCAGCGAAGAGGGTCGTGCACTGTCTGAATAGAAAGGCCCAATTCATCAAATTGTTTTTGTAAAACTGCGGCGAGTTTTTTTTTGCCGACAAGTAAATAACTTAGGCGAAGTTCGTTATCAGTAAAACAAATGGGAGAAGGCGGATCTTTTTTTTCCTCTAACGCGGAGTTATCTGATGTGGACAGACAAAGAGCCTCAGGAAATTCTTCAGACGTATTGTATTGAGACGAAATAAAGTGGTTTATCATCTAGTTTTAATTATTTTATTTTTCTTGTTTATTAATATTATAAAATTTTTAAAGTTTAATGTAAATTAAATGTGAAGTTTTGTTAGCGTTTAGTTGGAGGTTTTTTTTGGGGGGGAATTGTAAGCTATTGATTGTCAACGAGAAGAATGAAGGGAAGATTCAAGCTCCCGCGCAAAGAAACAAATGAAAGAGGATTTTAAAGAGAAGCTCCGCAGCACCAGGAAATTTCTGGGTTTCTAATGAGCATCTGGGTGCTGGACCATTGGGTATCTTGGGCGATTTGGGCCAGAGCGTCAATCCAGTAGGGGGCGAGGTTTAGAGCTGGGCAGCGATACGCCTTGAGGCCTTGATCTCTGAGGAGAGGCAAGTAGAGCTGTTCGATTTCAAAGAGCGTTTCAATATGGTCTGAAGTGAAAGAAAGAGGAACTACGACAGCGTGGGTTTTCCCTTGGCTCCAAGAGGAGATCGAACTACAGGTTTCGTCTGTGTAAGGACGAAGCCATTCGCCTTTGCCGAATTTCGATTGATAAGAGAGTCGAGAGAGGAAGTCTGGGAAGGCCTCCATGATGCGCTGATAGGAGAGCTCGCATTCAGCTTGGTAGACGTCTCCTGTGCAGACGAAAGAGCGTGGCAATCCGTGCGCAGAGAAAAGGAGAAGCGTATTGTCTGAAGAGAGTTGATTGTCTTCTAAAAAGTCTTTAAGCCGTCTCTGGTAAGATGAGATGAAGGCTGGATGCGCGGGGTATGATTTAATCCAGCGGAGGCGATTCACTGTTTTACAGCAGAGATGTCGGGCAAAAAATCGGGCGATGCTTCCCGTCGTGGCGTAGCTGAATTGAGGAAAAAGAGGAAGAACGCAAATGTCTTTTGTAGAGACTTCTTCAATTGCTTGTAGAGAAGTTTTATGCGTGGAGGGGAGATAGCGGTGGAAAGTAAGGATGGGGACTTGTAACTTTTCTCTCAATTGCTTTGCGATTTCTTCCGTGTCGAAATAGATGGGGGAGCGGCCTCCGATAGAAGTATAATCATGCGCGATGCTTTGAGCCCGTTTGCGAGCAATCCTTTTAAATAAAGCGTTGTGGGCCCAAGAGGGCAGATTGGTGCGAACAACATCTCGATCCTGCAGCAACGCTGTAAGGAAAGGGAAAATCTCATCTAAAGTACGCGGACCGCCGAAATTGACAAGTAAAATCATGTAAACAAAGCTTTGAGTTGCTTTAGAGTATCTTCAAAGGAGATTTTTTCGTCGACTTGCTGTTTGAGGAATTTATTGACTTTGTCAATGTATTTGAGGGCAAAGTCGGCGTTTTTATCAGAACCTGGCTTGTATTCGCCGATGCGGATGAGCAGCTCGTTTTTTTTGTAGTTCGAGAGCACTTCGCGCACTTTTCCTGTTAGTTCTAGATGCTGTCTATCGACGATGTTGGGTAAAATACGGCTGACTGAGGCAAGGATGTCGATAGCTGGGTAGTGGAATTGTCTAGCGAGCTCGGAAGAGAGGATGATATGGCCATCCAGAATCGAGCGCACTTCATCGGCGACGGGTTCATTCATGTCATCTCCGGCCACCAAAATGGTGTAAAACGCCGTGATAGAACCTTTGTCTGAATTACCGGAACGCTCGAGAAGGCGAGGCAGCGTGGCGAAAACGGAGGGAGTGTAGCCAGCTCTCGCGGGAGGTTCTCCTGCGGCCAAACCGATTTCTCTCAGAGCCCTTGCGTAGCGGGTGACCGAGTCCATCATTAAAATAACGGATTTGCCTTGATCTCTAAAATATTCGGCAATGGCAGTTCCGACGTAAGCAGCGTTGAGACGCATTTGCGGAGCTTGATCTGATGTGGAGACGATAATGACGGAGCGCTTCATCCCTTCAGGGCCCAAATCATTTTCAAGGAATTCCCGAACTTCGCGGCCCCTTTCTCCGATGAGAGAGATTACGTTGATGTCAGCCACGGCATTGCGTGCGATCATCCCAAGAAGGGTCGATTTCCCCACGCCAGCGGCAGCAAAAATGCCGACACGCTGTCCTTTACCGCAAGTCAACATGCTGTCGATGGACCGGACGCCGATAGAAAGAGGTTTTTCAATAATGGCTCTTTTCAGAGGATCCGGCGGCTCGCGCATCACGGGCGCTAGCTCGTCAACGTCGGTGAGAGGTCCCTTTTCTTCTGTATCGAGAGGTTTCCCTCGTCCATCGAGGATACGGCCCAAAAGACCGGGGCCTACTTGAATTTGCATCGCCATTCGCATCGGGATCACCTCAGAAGAAGGCCCGATCCCTTTCATGTCGCCGAGGGGAGAGAGAATGACTTCGTCTTTGGTAAACCCGACCACTTCTGCGGCCAGAGGCTCGCCTGCTCGCTTGATGAGGCAAAGCTCTCCCATCTTGACTTGAGGAATAACGGCTCGAATCAACATGCCTACGGCCTCTGTGATGCGGCCATGCACTGTCGTCAATTCAATCTCTTCGAGATGATGCAAGAGGGGGTCGAAAGAAGAGTTCTCGTCCAAAATACCTGTTATAGTTGGATGTTAAAGACCTGTTTAAGCGCGTCGATGACTTTGCTCAGCACAGTAGAAGAGTATTCGATCTCTTGCTGCGCTTGGCCCATTTTGATCTGCACCATCATCATATCGCCCGGGCTGAGCTGCTCTTTTCTTCCCATCAGTTCGTCAAGCTTTTGCTGGACTCCCACCATTTTTTCTTGGCCATCATTGATGTAGGCCATGAGCCGTTCGGTAACGCCTGGATGAGATGGCGTTTTCAAAGGAGGCGTTTCTAGGCCGAGCTTTCCCGCTGCGCCGCGGATATAATTGTTTGCGTCGCTAAGTTTATTGCGCAAAAGATGCGCTTGCGAGCGTTTTAGCTTTAAATTCGGCGTACCCAGCTGGTCTTGCAAGGTTCCGAGAGAATCTTGCATATTGGCCGACTGGGCCAGCAGCGTATTCAACGTAGGAGCTCCTGGTTGCTGCGGCGGCCTTGCCAGTTCGATGGGAGTAGGAGCTCCTCCTGCGGCGGAAGCCGCCACAGGATTCGTTCCAGAGCCTTGCATGAAGGTTTGAAAATCAGAGCCCGTATTCGAGCCAATCGCCGTTTTCGGTTCGATCGGTTTATTAGGGTCGATTCGGTCTGGCGAAGGAGTGGTGTCGGGTCTGCTCATTTGTGTTTCGGCTTTTTAGATGAGGATGTTTTTTCGGAAGCTGCCATAGGAGTAGGCGCTTTTTTCACATATTCTTCTACGAATTGCAGAGCTGACGCTCCTAGATTTTTGATTAAAGGATCGTTTGAATGCGCCGCTTTTTCTAAAAGGGTTTCCCCCTTTGCGGTAAGATTGGGAGAAAGCGCCATGCAAAGGCCTAAAAAGGCGGTAGCCATCTCATTATGGGGCTCTTTTTCCAATACTTGCTGAAAACAATCGCAAGCTTGCTTGAGCTCCAACTTATGTAAATGGACATAGCCAAAACCTACTTTGGACAGCGAATTTTCAGGGTTTAATTGTTCTGCTGCTCGGAAGAGCTTGAGGGAAGAATCTTCATCGCCTTGGTTGACTGCGATGTATCCGGCTTCCACTAGAACATAAAAATCTTCTTCGAATTTTTTCCATTTACTCATGATGTGCTCACATTACGGGGTTAATTATCTACCTTGCTGGTTGCTGATGGTCGTTCCGATGATTTTATTCACCTGGTTGATCAAGTTGGAAATCGAATCGCCCATCTGCTGCACTTGAGACATTTGGAATTGCAGCAAGATAAAGGATCCAGGGTTGGCTGCCGACATATTGCTAGCTAAAGAGCGTACCTGCAAGACGAGGTTGGACTGCAGCCTGTTATAAGCTGTGATCAGCGAAATAAACGTTAATGGTTTGGCGTTCGGGTTTTGTGAATTTGGCGTTGACATAGATAAATCCTTATGCGGTAATTTTGTTCAATACTTTTTGAAGCGCCATGTAGCCATTGAGCAGGACTTCTATCTTTTTAAAATCCTGGTCATTAGCTCCCTCTCTGAGCATATTTTTTAATTCTTGAATATGCGCTCCGGTTTTGGCTAACATTTCTGTTTTTCGTTTTGGGTTTTCTTTTATTATTTTTTCTAAATCAAAAATAAATTTTTCTGGTTCTTTTTTCTCTAAACCGAACATGCGTATCTCCTTGCGTGCATTAACCCACTCACTCAATGTCCAGGGGTATAGTTGATTGTATACTTTAATCCATCTTTTTCAAGTAGAATCGTATTTGATTCGATGGATGTAATTTTCATCCCATCTACAAAATCGCCTCGCGTAAATACTTTCCCATTTAAAATTACGCTGTATCCCCTTCCATCAAAAAGAGAAGAGCCGCTGACTTGATATTGCTGAGATAGATCGATTCGGGCCATCTGGTGGGATGTGGGCGTTGCGAGATTTTTCACTGCGTGCACTCCTGGCAGGCTATTGAGTTCTTTCAGTAAGGCGGTGTACTCTTTTTTTCTCTCTTCGCTGTAAAGACCGGAGAGAACGATCGATCCTTGATTGAGCTGAAAAGAGATGGAACCAAAACCTTTCGAGAGGATTAAACTGGCCACTTCGATTTGTAAAATTTCTTCGATGGTGACTCGATTGGTCAGTTTTTCAGCGTAGGGAAAATTGACCAATAGATAGTCCTTTAAATTTTGCGCTTCTGCATTCGTTTGAATATAGCCGCTGACGATAAATTGTCCTGGCTGGGGCGCCGAGATGCTGACCGAGCGCCAATTGGGGTGGCTGCTTAAAAGATCGTTCATGGTTTTGGACAGCACTTCATCGATAACAACTGTATCTTCCACATCCGTGATGAAAGGGATTTGGCCAATATTGTAGTGCAGTTCCTGAAATTGGATGTTTGTGCCAACATGGCCGACGAGAAAGAGTTTTCCGCTAGCCGGGTTAAAGGAAAATTGGACAGACGGGAAGGCCACGAGAGCGTGCTCAATCTCTTCGACAGGCTCTTTTTGGACAATTTCAATGGAGTGTGATTTAAATAGAGAAAAAAAGCTGATGAAGATGATGAAAAAAATGAGGGCAAATCCGCTTGCGGCCAAAAGATATTTGGGAGGAATTTTTGTTTTTTTCCAATCTTCGGGCTCGGCGGCCTCTGCTGCTTGTTCAATGGCCTCTTCAGAGGTAAATTCGGGGAGCTTTTCTTCTTCAAGAGATTCAGCGTAGGTGGGAGCTGTGGAAAAAATCGTCTCTTGAGGAGCTTCTCTATCGATAAAAAGAAAGAGAGTCGTTCCGAGCGAGATGACATCTTGCGGCGTAATCACTGTTTTTTCCAAAATGGGGTGCCCATTGATCAGAGTCCCATTTTTAGAGCCCAAATCTTCGATATCGACAATCCCATCGGGATCCACATGGAGACGGGCGTGGTTTCTAGAAACGCTCAAATCCTGAAAAACGATATCGCAAGTGTTAGGATCTTTTCCAAGCACGTAAGTTCTATCGGTTTCGATGCCGATTTCAGCTCCTGCATTCGGACCGGAAATGACTTTTAATAACAGAGAAGAATCGGGGACCATGTGGAAAGGCAGATCGTTTTCAAGCCCCGGGTCGTCGAAAATGGTGTCATAGGCGCTCAGCTCGTCGGGTTCTTTGAGCAAAGGAGGCTCTTCTTCAAGAAATCTTGTCTCTTCGTTTACTTCTCGCTCGGAGAAAAGAAACGTCGTGTCGCCGATTTGGATCTCATCTCCCTCTGAGAGCAGCATATCATCTTCGTGCATTTGTCCATTGACCAGGGTCGGATTGATTCGGCTCAGGTTTTTCAGGACGAGGCCGTCTGGAGTCTTTGTAATACGGGCATGTTTCCTCGAAACGGTGCTATCTTCGAGGACAAAATCGGCCTCATCCGGATCTCGGCCGATGATCCAGTCTTCTCCGTCTTCAAAGTGTAGGATAAGGCCCTCAAAAGGCCCTTGTTTAGCAAATAAGTGAGCTGGCATGAATTTGTTTAAATTAGCGTTTCTTCCTGTTCAAATTTCGCAATCCGTTCTCTCCAATACATGAGATAATTGACAAAATCCTCGACATGTTGTTTGAAGGCCGAATATTCTAGCTCATACGGCAAGCCGAGAGACAGTGTCAAGAGTTTCTCTTGGCGGTCGAGTCCGATGCGGGCGCCTGCAGTGCCTTGGCCTAAAAAATTTGCGCTCATGAGGAGCATAAACAAATCTTCCTTTTTTTTTTCAGGGCAAGGCGCGATGGCAGCTTGCATCGAAACGCCAGGATCTAATTCTGTCAGCTGTACATGGACTTCAGGATTTAAGATGAAGAGAGCTGTTTTTTTCGGGCTCATCTTTGGCACATCGTCAATTCCTAAATCGGAGCACATCCGTTGAACAAATTCCTGAAGCATGAAACGCACCCTCTACCCTATTATTTCCTGTCAGATGGAAAATTTACAAGACAAGATTCATGTCCGATGCACAAATAGGCTCGAAAAGGGTCTGTGGGGGGGATTTGTGGTTTTGAGAAGAAAAAAGAGAGCCGCAGAAAAACGGTGTTCTGCGGCCCTGAGGAGAAAAGAAAATTAACGAATCGCTTGCGCTAAAGAGCCAAGATTAGAGATCAAATTTCCGTTCGCCTGAGCGAGCAAATTGATCACTTCCTTGATGATCTCTGAACCTGTTTGGTTCGCTTGCTGAGCAGCTCCAGCTTCTGTAGACTTTGAGTCCCAATCTTTACTGTTGGCGGCTCCGATCCCTTGGCTGAGCTCTTGAGCGGCTCTGCCGAGAGGATGGACGATATTTTGCTCGATCGTCGTCATTCTTTGGGTTTTTCGATCAAACTCGCTCTGGCTGCGCGAAATTTCCGGCGCGCTTCTATCTTGAAAGGCAGCTGATTTTTCGATGAGCTTATTTTTTTGTTTGAGGGAGCTGTCTCTTGTCAGCTCATTCAATTCGCTGTCAGTTAAATTAGAAGAGCCATTTTGTTTTAACGGCTTATTTAAAAGCTCCTCAATTCTGTTCTGCGATATTCCAGGTCCATCTCTATCTCCATTCTTTCCTCCGAAGTAATCAAGTTCAGGTTGATTAAATTTCTGCTGGATTGTTGCCAAATTTGTGGCTTTAGGGCCTTTTTCAATCTCAGTTCTTGCTGTAATCGAATTGGCTTGCTGCGTCGTGCTATAAGCTACGCCGGCAGCTCCAGCTCCTGCTGTAGCTACGCCGAAAGCTGCGCTAATCGAAGCGCCGATCAACTGAGCTTTTCCCGATTTTTTGATGGCGGTCGCATTGGCGTCGACTTCGAGAAGAAGCGATTTGAGCTGCTCTTTTAAACTATCGGCCTGATTAATCTGAGCTTCTGTCTGGGCGGTAAGCGCCAAGTTGATCGCTCCGATCGTTGCGGCCATGATCCCTACTCCCAGCGCGCTCGTCGATGACGTAGTCGCGGTAATGGTGGGTTGCTCTAATGTTTGTGCCATGTTTTTCCTCTTATTTTTAGTTTTAAAAACTCTTTTTTAGCCTGGAATCCAAGCTGCTTTTTTCTTCTTTTTAGAAGGATTGACCTTTTTCTCTGGCTTTTGCGGCAGATTCGTCAGGAACTGCTTAAATTGATCGTTGATCCCTTTGGCGTACGCTTGTTCTTCTTCAGTAAAGTTAGAAGGGTCTTTTATAAGCTCTCCCATCTCTTCTTGGGTCAGTCCCACTTCCGTCAAAGCCTCGGTTAATTTTGAGGTGAGAGAATCTTTCAAGTCCAAAAAGGCTTCGATGGCCGCTTCTAAATCTTTAGGGTCGGTTGATTGGGTTTTGCTCTGCAAAAAATCAAATGTTTTGATCGCATCTTGAATGATCGGTTCTAAATGTTCCGGTTTGAGGTTGTTTAGTTTTTCGAAATTATGTTCTAACTCTCTTTCTTTGGTGGTCATTGCAAACACTCCTAATCTTGCGTTATATCACTATTTTATCATACGGATATTAAGTTAATATAAAGTAAGTAATAAGTTTTTGTATTTATTTTCGAAGTGTTTGGTGTTCAGTTTCTTGTCTATTTTATTTACAAAATTAACTTATTTCGGGAAGTTATTAGTCGCTGATCATGAGTTTGTTATACCGTTCGTGACTCAAGAATCGGCTATTGGACGGGATTGAAAGCTGCCAAAAATCGAATGTGGCAAAGTGGGCTAGTATGAGGCAATACAACCCACTTTGCCGCATTCGATTTTTGGCGCTTTGAACCCGTCCAATAGCCGATTCTTGAGCCACGAACGGTATAAGAATTAAAACGATTCTTGAGCTGTCCGCGGCCTAATCGAAACCTCAAAGTCGAACTTTTAGGCTGTTTTTGAGGCTCTTTGAGCCTTATATATAGGTATAATTCTTTTGGGTGTAATTTTTGTTGTCAATGGGTTAAAGAATTAATTTTGTCTTAACCTGCTCTTTATTAACGATATGTAGCTTTCTTTAATTAAAGCTAAAATCCTCCTTTATTCAGTCTTAATATAGAAATGTTAAAATAGTGGTATAAGCACGATAAAAGAGGGTAATAAAACATGTCGAGTAATGTAGATACAATAAGCTACGAAGAGTTATCGCTAGAGACTACGCAGGGGACATCTTCTCCAGCGCCGGTTTCGCAGAGCTCATCGACTCAGGGCTCAGGGTTAGGTGTCAATTTTCCTGGTTTAGTGAGCTATTTTCTGATGAACGGCAACCCGATGTACGATCCTAATAACAGTATCGAAGTGAACTCTCCTCCTCCTGCTGGATTGAACATGAACCCAGCTGACTGTTTTGGCGTGTCGAGCAATCCTTCTGACGCTGAAGAGCAGTTATTGGAATTGATGGAGTGGACGACGCAAACTGGTTACGACAAGAGAAATTGCGCTTTGGTTTGGGTATGCGCGATGATCGGTTTCAACATGAGATTAAACGAGTGGAACGATCCAAACAGTATTTATTATGGCGACCCTTCAGTCTTGACGATCCAAGATACATTGAGCAACTTGACGAATGCCGAAGATATTAATGGTTTGTCTTTGAGCGATGCAGTGGTTGAAAATATCACAGCCATGGCTTTATATGCCGCTTACGACAGAAATGGCGGTAACTTGACAGAAGCGAACCAGACTTTGAAAAATACAGCTATTTTTATCAATGGTAAATGTGAAGGAATCGATCCGAATAACATTTCTAACCCGATGCTAATGAGTTTTTATCAGTCAGGAAAAACTCTTGCGGATCCAACGAATTTTAGCGCTTGGGAAGCTCAATATATCGATCCGACAACGGGCGCGTTGAAAAATACAGGCATTAATCCTGATACAGGCGAGCAGTGGACATTTTCTGATCAGTGCGTCTGGTTGAGCGGTTATGGCGACAATAGCATGGCTTACTGGTGTGCAAATCCAAGTACAAAAGCTGACAATAATCTTCATGCGATTGAAGACCAAAGCCGAAGCGAGTGGGGCGGAAATATGTACGCCGACGGTTACTCATTTATTTACGTAATCATCTTGCTTCTCCAGTCGATCATCGACATGTCTTATATCGATTTAGGTTCTATCGCCGCGCAGCAGGAGCTCAATAGCGCTATAAGCGAGACCTATTCAGATATGAGAATCAATGCGACAAACCCTGATTTGACGCAAGACGAGTACAATCAGATGATGGAGCAGGCAGGAACAGTAACGCTTTATTGCCAAATCGATCCTCGTTTATCGAGTTTGTCTGCAGGAACGACATCGGCTCAGATTTTAAGCTTTTACGATCCAAGTTCATCGGATAATGGGTATAACAACTGGATGAATAACTACTATACGCCAGCGACGCCGTATGATTACGATCCAAGTTATGATCCAACGGATCCTACGAATCCTGATAACCAAAACGCTTTTGATGAAGCGCAGCAGGCGAATAACCAAAAAGCTTTGAATGTACAGCAGTTGAATAACAATTTGACAACCGGTTCACAGTCGTTGACAAGCTGGTCGCAGACTTTAGGTACCGAGGAGCAAACAGAAGCTCAATTTGCTCAGCAGGCGGCTACAGCGATGGAAACCGTAGTGACAAAGAACGCAGATGAAAACGCAGCGATTGTTAACAACTCAAATATTTAAAAAAAAATAATAGAGAGAAAAGGGGAATTTATGGGACAGGTTTTAGCTGAATTAAATAATAAAGATGTTTCAAAAGATGGAAACAATCTTTCTTTGACGAGCCTGCTATTAACAGCGAGAGGAAAGCAAAAAACAAGTAATATTAACCATGAAACGGCCAATTCGCCGATGGCTTATGCTGCCAATCCGGTGGTTTTAGCAACGACTTTGTGGGATGTTTTAGCGGCGCTTGAAGAAGCGGTGAGTACGTTAACAGATGTACAAGTTGCAGATGCTGCAGCTCTTGCTAACGTTTCTGGGCTGGAAGCTGAAAGTTCTCAGTATGCTGCAACAGTGGCCGCTAATGATAATGCTTATATGCAAGGTTTGGATCAGAATGATAACAATTATACGAATAACATGAACTCAGCTCAGAACGCAGCGAGTACGCATCAGACGGAAATTCAGCCTTCGACTACAGCCCTAAATACTGCTGTTCAGGCGGATACGAACCAGATGTCAGCAGACGGAAATACGCAAGCCTCTCTTCTGGGAACGGCTTCGGCGCTCCTCCAATTAACCCCAGGCTTGCGTTAATCTTTAATCGAACATCCAGGCGCAATTAACTGAATATCAGTTAGTTGCGCCTTTTTATTTTATGTAGTTAATTGTAAGTAATTTATTCAATCTTAATATAGATGTGATAAAATAGTGATATAAAGGCAAGAAAGGATTGTATGACTACGGCATCAGAAAAGTTAGATGAAAAGAAAATAAGCTCTGAGCGCAGCCGAGGCGAGGGTATTTTAGAGTCTGTTTTTAGGCATTTATCTAGATGGCAAAATAAAGCGTTAGGCTCGGCGCAAGAAGTCAAGGAATCGATTCAAAAAATGGAACGAACGATCCAATCGAAATTAGGTGAGCGGCTTGATTTTTCTAAAATGACAGCGAGCGAAGTGGTAGCTTTTCTTAATGACCCGGCTCATTTTACGATGAAAGAGAGGGCTATCATTCACGCGCTACTTATTGAGGCAAGCAAATTAAAAAGAGCGATGCAGCCAGGCAATAAGACAAAGAAATTTAAGGCGAAAAGAAATAATAAACAGTTTGTTTAATCAAAGATAGTAAAGCGGGGTATTTTATATGTCAGAGGGTTTAAATACAAAGGGGATAGGGGAGTCCATTGCGACGGCTCTTATAGCTAGTTCCCAAGGAAATAGGGCGGCAAAGCAGCAGTCTGCGGACTCATCTAGCAGCCAAAGTTCTTCTTTAGGCTCAAAATATCTTGATCGCAATCTAAATAGTTCTCCAACGATAGATGATACGACAACAAATACAGCAACGGATAATAGTGCGGTTGAGTATTGCGGATCGATCATGGATGAGATGTTTGCTTTGATGGCAGAGGTATCTGCCAATTTGAGCGATTCGTTTAATTCCTCTTTGCAAGTGAGCATAGCGGGTTCAGAGCAGGCGAATTTTGGAGCGGAAGCGGCCAAAAAATCCTCAGACGATTTTCAAACTCAGCAAGCGCAGCAAGAGAAAAAACAAAAACACATGAGAATTTTAAACCGCTGTATGAAAGGCTTGGCGA
Organism: bacterium; assembly: GCA_021780355.1. GTDB lineage: Bacteria > Chlamydiota > Chlamydiia > Chlamydiales > SM23-39 > SZAS-17. The sequence goes on from JAJXYX010000006.1 coordinate 23,154, forward strand.
TTACGCTTTTAGTGGTTTCTGTTGCGACAGGTCAGCCTGAATTAGCGCCTATTTCTACGCTTCTCATGACATCTCTTTCAGCTCTCATGATTGCTAAACCGGATCTCATCACAAATCAACTGATTGAACCTTTAGCTGTTGGTTTGCAAAGCATAGGTGTACCAGAAAAGTATTCAACCCTTTTGGCGTCTGCGATTGTGATCACGGCGATGGTTGCAGCTACTGCTGGAGCAGGTCTTGCTGATTCTTCAGCAGTTGGCGAAAAAGTAACCCAGAAAGTGGGTAGACAAACGGCTCAGGATTTGCTCGCAAATGGCGGCATGGATTACGCGAAATTCACACTTGGAAATACGCTTGTTTCTGGGGCTGAATTGATGGGGGCAACGCATCCTTTAGTAGGTGCTTTAGCCAACGCTTTTCCTAATCATCCTTTAGTAGGACAAGTCCTGGGAGTCACATTGACTTTGGCTTATGTTCTGGCTGCAGGTGCTCTTGGAGGATCTTTAACAACTTCTTCCGGATATTTCAATACGGCAACGCTTGATGGAACCTTTGCCGAATTTGAAAACTTTACAATCAAAAATCAAGACGTATTGAAATTTACGATTCAAGCTCTTCGCGCAGCCCAAGTAGGAGCTGAAGCAGATCAAGCTTCGATCGGATATCAGATAGGCCGTACGCAGCAGAGATCAGCTCAAGCTCAAGCTGAGATGACGCATGCTAAGAGCACCACGCAAGGCGCTAATGCTTTTGTGCAGGCAGCAGGCCAGATGTCCTCGCAGATTAGCAAGACGTTAAGCGATCTCAATGCTGCATTAGATGGTATAGCCGCTGGCGGAGAAGAGTTTGCTCGCTTGAACTGGTAATCAGGCCGCTTTTTTTAGATCTTAAGCCCCGGTCTCATTGACCGGGGCTTTTTTTTAAGCCGTTTTGTCGCGAATGACTTGCGGCGCTGCTTGATGGACGATGCAATCTTTGTCGATCACTATCTCTTTAATGGAGGGATCGGACGGCACTTCGAACATCAAATCTCTTAAAACGCTCTCTGCGATCATCCTTAAAGCCCGAGCTCCAGTACCCGTCTCCTTGGCCTTTTCCGCCATGGCGCGCAGCGCATCTTCTGTAAAATGCAGTTTGACATTTTCTTCTTTGAAGAGCTGAATATACTGCTTCACCACCGCGTTTTTAGGCTGAGTCAAGATCTCGACCAGATCTTCTGTTGTGAGCTCATTGCAATTGGCAATGCCGTTAAATCTACCCACAAATTCAGGGATCAGCCCAAAGGAGATCAGATCTTCCGGTTCCACCTTCGATAGCAAATAATTTGTTTCATGCGTATCAAACGACCGTTTTGTCGCTGCATCAAAGCCAATCGTGCTCTTACCGAGCCTCTTTGCGATCATTTTATCCAGATGAACGAAAGCTCCGCCAACAATAAAGAGGATATTTTGCGTGTTGACCTTAATATACTCCTGATTGGGATGCTTTCTTCCCCCTTTAGGAGGTACGTTCGCAACCGTTCCTTCGACGATCTTCAAGAGCGCCTGCTGGACCCCTTCTCCCGATACGTCGCGGGTAATCGACACGTTCGATGTCGTTTTCCGGATTTTGTCGATCTCATCGACATAAATAATCCCTCTTTCTGCCTTGGCGACATCATAGTCAGCCGCTTGCAAAAGGCGCAAAATGATGTTTTCGACGTCTTCTCCCACGTATCCCGCTTCCGTCAGCGTTGTCGCATCGGAGATGGCGAAAGGTACGTCCAAAATCATCGCCAGTGTTCTCGCAATCAGCGTTTTTCCAGATCCCGTAGGCCCAATCAGCATGACGTTGGATTTGCTATATTCAATATCGCTCTGCTTCGATAGAGATCGGATTCTCTTATAGTGGTTATAGACCGCAACAGAAATCGTCTTTTTAGCGTTTTCCTGTCCGATAATGTACTCATCCAAATGTTCTTTAATCTCTTTCGGTTTTAAAAGCTTCATCTCATAGGAGATCGGCTTTTTTTGGATGATATCGGTGCAAAGAACAACGCATTTGTCGCAAATAAAAGCGTTTGGTCCCGAAATGAGCTTGTCGACGAGATCTTCGGTGCGTCCGCAAAAGGAGCAAGATGCGGAAGAAGCGGGGGCGTTTTTCTTACTCATACGATCACTGAGGCATGGGGTTCTTGAGGACGTCTCTCGCCTTGAGCGGCTAAATGAGCTGGCTGCGCAATATGGTCGATCAGACCGTATTTTAATGCTTGCTCCGGATTCATATAAAAATCTCTCTCCATATCCTCTAGCACTTTATCCAAAGGCTGTCCTGTAAAGCGAGCCATCAATGTCGAAGTGATATCCTTCAATGTCAAAATCTCTTTCGCCTGCAGAGCAATATCCTCCGAAGTTCCCATGACGCCGCCATAAGGTTGGTGGATCATCAGCCTGCTATGCGGCAATGCAAATCTCTTGCCTTTCGTTCCAGCAGCCAGCAATAAAGCCGCCATCGAAACAGCCTGGCCAATACAATAGGTATTGATGTCGCACCCCAAAAACTGCATCGTATCCAAAATGGCAAGCCCCGCTGTAATATGACCGCCAGCCGAATTAATATATAAGTTAATATCTTTCTTAGGATCCTCCATCTTCAAAAAGAGCAGCTGCGCCACAATCACGTTCGCTACCTGATCGTTGATGTCCGTGCCAATAAAAATAATCCGGTCCTTCAAAAGACGCGAATAAATATCCATCGAACGCTCGCCGCGTCCAGTGTCTTCAATAATGTAAGGTGTTAATGACATAAAGAATCCTATTAAAAAAAGTTATGACTTCTTTCATTCAGTGTAACAATCCTCAAAAAGGAGGTCAAGCTGTTTCTCTTCTGCTGATATTGGGACTCCGTCCCAAACCCTGCCAAAGGACTTCGTCCTCTGGACTCCTATTGTTTTTATTGAATCATCAACCGCTGCGGTTGATGATTCATAAGAAAAAATAGGTTTCCAAAGGACGATAGTCATTTGGTGGGGGAGGAACCTATCCAAGCAAAAAGCTTCGTCGTTTTTGGGGATTATTTTGGTCGATTTTCGATTCTTTTTGCAGGGGTAGTATACGAAGTTGATAGAACCCCTGCAAAAAGAATCGAAAATCGCCTCAAAAGAACCTCAAAAGCGATGAAGATTTTTGCTTGGATAGGTTCTGAGGCGAAGCCCCGAGAGGAGCGCGCTAGGCTGAAGGTTCGGCTGGGGATCCGTTGTCGATGATGTAGTCTTCGGCTTTGGCTAGGATCACTTTGGAGAGTGCGAGCGCGAAAACTTCTTTGGGGATGTTGTCCGGCTGGATTTCTGAGTGGTTCCAAGCTTGCATGGTAGCGATGGCCTCTTGCTGCACTTCTTGATGCGTGATGGAGAGATTGGCCTGGTGGACGATGGCTCTTGCTAGGTAGAAGAGGCGGACGGCTCTGTGAGCTTCTTCAAAGAGTTTCGCATCGGTTTTCTCTTTTTCTTCTTGCGATAGCTCGTGATCCCATCTTTTTCTGAATTTTGGGTCTTTGAGCATTTGTTGTTTTCGGTGCTCTTTTTCGGTTTCGACGAGCGATTTTGGCAGCTCAAACATGTAATGGTCTGTCAAAAAGGCGTTGACTTGCTCGTGGAGCTCTTCTCTTGCACCGGCTTTGGCCTGCTCATGAAGCATTTTCTCGATTGATTTGTACATCTCTTCGACATTCTCCGCGCCCACTTTTTTAGCGAGATCGTCGTTGAGCTCCGGCAATTCAGCGGCTTCCACTTTTAAAATGGTGATACGCACTTGCTTTGGCTTAAACTCGCTTCTCTCAGCTTCCGTCGCTGTTTCGTCGGCCTCGCTTGTCCCTTCCAGGATATCGCCAGCTTTTGCTCCTTGGACAAGTTTTTGCATCCATGGAGCCATTCTCTCTTTTGATACTTCAAAACGGACGTCGCGGAACACTTTGTGGGCCACGCCGTTTTCAATCGCATCTAAGTCGATCATGATGTAATCGCCATCTTGGATAGCCCTGTCTTCCACTGGCTTCCAGTCAGCAAAGAAAAAGCGCATTTGCTTAATGGCTTCATTCACTTGTTTTTCGCCCACTTCAGCCTGAGCCGCTGGCTTAGCAACAAATAACTTGGGGTCGACCGCAGGAATCACTGGCTCTGTCTCAAAGGAGAAAACAAGCTCTGCGCTTTCTTCTGAATGGTCTTTTAAGTCAAAAGTAATTTTTGCATTTTGGTTCAGGAGGGGAACGCGCGCCAGTTTCTGCGCTTCAGTGTAAGCCTCGTTAGCCAGTGTCTTATGAAGTTGTCTTTCGACGTCTTGAGGATATCGTTTTAGAATCGTCTGCTCAGGAGCTTTTCCCTTTCTAAAGCCAGGCAATGTGACTTCCTTATTGACCGCCTTAATCGCTTCTTTCTTCGCTTCGTCAATGATTTTTTTACCAGCCTTCACGACGAGCTCGACTAAGCAAGCAGGTTTTCGGTGGATAGAAACTTGGATGTCTTCGCCTTGCAGGGCTTCGTGCTTAGTTGTTGATGTCACCTGGAGACCTATAATGTAAGAAAGCGGGTGATGAGGCTCGAACTCACGACCCTCACGTTGGCAACGTGATGCTCTACCACTGAGCTACACCCGCATGTTCAGTTCTGTTTTCGATGCACCTTCAAGGTACACTTAAAGGCTTGGATCATAAACCTTCTTTGTTTTTTTCCGCAAGCTAAAAAATCTTTTCCCCGGGGCTTCGCCCCAAACCCCACCAAAGGACTATCGTCCTCTGGACTCCTAATTTATTTTTTACGAATCATCTTTCGCAGCGAAAGATGATTCATGAAAAACAAATAGGAGTCCAGAGGACGATAGTCCTTTGGTGGGGTTTGGGGCGAAGCCCCGAGAGTGTGAAAAGATCACAATTGTGGGGGCGAAATTTTTTTTAGTTGCGAAGGTATAAGAAAAACGGTAAAACCTGATCTTTGCGGTGATTTAGAGGCAAGGATAGGATTGGGGTATGCTCAATTTTCGTAAACTGAGACAAGATTTTTCGTCGGCGATTTTGAAAGAGGGGCGGCAGCTCTATGACAAGAACAAGATTGTGTCGGCCAAGATTATTCGTTTGGACAATGAGATCATTCGATTTAATTGTCGAATTTTGGGAAATTTTGAAAATACGTATGAAAGTGAAATTGAAGTAGACCGTTTTGAATCGCAGACGGTGCATACGAACTGCGATTGTCCGAGCCGATTTGATTGCGTGCATTTGGCGGCGCTTATTTTCTTTTTGGAAGAGAAGATGGACGCTTTGCTGATTGAGTATTCTCGGGACGCCGATATTGCGAAGAGCAACGAGTTGGATGGAGCGCAGAAAAAAGCGCTGCTGAAAACAATTCAAGAGGCGGAGACGAAAGAAGTTGTCAAGCAAGATGCGAGGCATCAAAAGCAAATTTTGCAAGAGTATGTGGCTTCCTCGGATGTTTTGTCCCATTCTCCTTTCTTTTTGCCGGCGGAAGAGAGTTCTTTGGCCGAAGCGGAGCTTGCGGTTGTGTTTAATCCGCAGTCTTTTCAACAGAAAGGAAAGATTGAGTTTCAGTTAGCTTTGCGCCTGCCTTTTCGATCAAAGCCTCTGCAAATTTCCCATTTGAAAGGATTTTTGGAAGCGGTGAGATACGAAGAGCCTTTATTTGTTGCAGGCAAGAGACTGTTTTTCTCATTGAAGAGTTTTGATGCCGCGGGATCTGCCCTTCTTCAGATGATTTTAGACCATAGCCGCGTGCAGGAAAATATACAAAACGATCGAGCGCAGAGAGTAGCGCAGTTTGATCCGGAGATTTTTGGACAGCTCTTGGCGAAAATGCATGAGATTGCTTTGGATCGGGCGGGGCCTCGGGGATTTAAAGACCTCGATGATGAGCTGCCTATGCTGCCTTATTTGTATCTGGGTACGTTAGAAACGCCTCTTCGCTACAGCCCGACGGCAGCGGCGATCCGATTTCATTTGGAATACATCGAACCGCCCAGCGCCAAATTGCTGATGAGGCCTCAGCTGATGGTGGGGGAGACTGTGCTGCAGCTCGAAGACGCAGTCCTTTTTGAGTGCGCACAACCGGGGATGATCTATCAAGACGCCTATTATCGCTTTTTGCCGATGATCAAGAGGATGCATCTTTTAAATTTATCCCAAATTCGGGATATGACGATTCCAGAACCTTTGTTTGGAACGTTTGTCGAAAACGCTTTGCCTGAGCTGAGACGCTTTGCCGAAATTTCGAATACCGAAATTATTGAAAAATTTGTCACTCTTCCTTTTGTCGGCCATTTGGGCTCGAGATGCCATTTGTCGTATTTGGATGGAGAGCTGGAAGCTTCTTTATTTTTCTCCTATGAAGGACAAGAGGTGCCCGCTTCCGCGATTAAATTGGTGTACGATGATATTAAGACGTTTGTTACGCCGCAAGGAATTTTAGCGCGCAATTTGGTTGAAGAGAGACAGATCGTTGAAGATCTGTTCCAAGATTTTGTCTACAATCCCCAAACTTCGACATTTGTTGCAAAAACGGAAAAGAAAATTGTCGAATTCATGACGGGAGTGATCCCTCGCAACCAACACCGCGTTTCGTTTGAGTGTCCGCAAAATCTGCTCGATCAGTTTATCTACGATGAGTCGACATTTGCTTTGAGCTTGGATGTCAGCGATTCAGTAGGTTATTATCAAATCGATTTGAAAGTAGACGGAGCTTTAAAAGGGGTGAGGCTCGATTTGCTTTGGGAGTGTTTAGCCTCCAAACGCTCGTATCTTGAACTGGACGCGAATAAACAAAGAGCCAAAGACTCATCGTCTCGTTTTTCCAAAATTTTGGTGCTGGATTTAGAGCGGATTTCGAAAGTAGTTCAACTCTTCGATGAGCTTGGCATTAAAAAACTCGATGAACATAAAGAGAAAAAGCCCCTTTGGAATTTAGTGACAATCGATCCAGAGGCCTTTTCAGGGCTCCCAGTCGATTTTCATATGTCGGAAGCTCTTTTGCAAATCCGCAGCCAAATGTTAGGAGAAGTGGCTCTAGTTGCGTCTCCTATTCCTAAAGAGATTAAGGCTCAACTTAGACCCTATCAAGGCGAAGGTGTCGAGTGGTTGGAAAGGCTTCGTTCGATGTATCTCAATGGGATCTTGGCAGATGACATGGGCCTTGGTAAAACGCTGCAGGCAATCTCTGCCATTACGCAAAATGTCAAAGCCAATCCGGAGGCTAAAACGCTGATTGTCTGTCCGACCTCTTTGCTTTACAATTGGAAAGAGGAGCTATTTAAGTTTAATCCCAAATTGAAAAGCCTGATTGTTGACGGCATTCCGAACCAGAGGAAAAAACTTCTCTCTAGACTGGGCGATTATGATGTGGTTATCACTTCTTATACGCTCTTGCAAAAAGATATCGACACGTACCATCAGATGCCCTTTTCTTATGCGATCTTGGATGAGGCGCAGCATATTAAAAATAGAGGAACGCGCAACGCCCGTTCGGTCAAAATGATCCAAGCTGCCCATCGCCTTATTTTGACGGGTACTCCAATTGAAAATTCGCTGGAAGAGCTTTGGAGCCTTATGGACTTTTTGATGCCGGGCTTTTTGAGCACCTTTGATCGGTTTATGGAAAAATATATCCGAGTCACAGGACCGCAGCAGGTGCAAAATATCGAGTATCTAAGGAAAAAAGTGTCTCCCTTTATTTTGCGCCGCATGAAAACAGACGTGCTGCAAGATCTTCCGCCTGTTTCAGAAATTCTCTACCACTGCCAACTCTCTCCTGTGCAGCAAGAGCTTTACCGCTCTTACGCCGCATCGGCTCGCGACGAGCTCGTCAAATTGGTCGAGCGTGATGGATTTGATAAAGTGCAGATCCATGTGCTGGCGACCCTCACGCGTCTCAAGCAAATTTGCTGCCATCCAGCTATTTTTGCGAAAGAAAAAGCCGAGCCTGGAGATTCTGCAAAATACGATATGCTTCTCGAGCTTTTGCAAACGCTTGTCGAAGGGCAGCATAAGACGGTGATTTTCAGTCAATACACTCGGATGCTGCAGATCATGCGGGAAGATTTTGAGCAAAGGGGCATTGCCTTTTCTTATCTCGATGGCACGACCAAAAATCGCTTAGAGATTGTGAAAGAATTTAATGAAAATCCGAAAATTCCTGTTTTCTTAGTTTCCTTAAAAGCAGGTGGAACAGGCTTGAATCTCGTCGGCGCCGATACGGTGATCCACTACGACATGTGGTGGAATCCGGCTGTGGAAAATCAAGCGACAGACCGCGTGCACCGCATGGGGCAGAAACAATCTGTCTCTTCTTACAAGCTGATCACTCTCGGAACGATCGAAGAAAAGATCGTGGAAATGCAGAAAAGTAAAAAAGGATTGGTCAAGAAAGTTGTGAGCTGCGATGATGAAGCCATTGCGAAATTGACTTGGGAAGATGTTTTAGAACTTCTACAGACGTGAATTATGCCATTAACAACGACAGATCGAATGAAACACTCTTTCGGTGAAATCCAAAAGCTCGTAAAGCAGCGGTTTCATCGGTTATCAGGACTCTTTTCGAGCGACATTGGGATCGACCTTGGAACGGCCAATACGCTCGTCTTTGTACGAGGTAAAGGGATTGTTCTTGCGGAACCTTCCGTCGTCGCCGTCGACTCTCTCACCAACGAAGTGCTCGCAGTCGGCCACAAAGCAAAAGCGATGTTAGGCAAAACTCCGCGTAAAATCCACGCCGTTCGCCCCATGAAAGACGGTGTCATCGCTGATTTTGAGATCGCCGAAGGGATGATTAAAGCTCTTCTCAAAAGGGTCACTCCCACGCGCAGTCTCTTCCGTCCTCGCATCCTCATCGCAGTTCCTTCAGGCATCACCGGCGTAGAAAAAAGAGCTGTTGAAGATTCCGCGCTCCATGCCGGCGCTCAAGAAGTACTCCTCATTGAAGAGCCCATGGCAGCCGCTATCGGCGTCGATCTTCCTGTGCATGAGCCCTCTGGCAACATGATCATCGACATCGGCGGCGGAACGACAGAAATTGCCATCATTTCCCTCGGCGGCATTGTCGAATCGCGCTCTCTTCGCATAGCAGGCGATGAGTTCGACGATTGCATCATGAACTACATGCGCCGTACTTACAATTTGATGATCGGTCCTCGCTCTGCTGAAGAGATCAAGATGACCATCGGTTCCGCTTATCCTCTCGGCAATAATGAGCTCGAGATGGAAGTGCGCGGCCGCGACCAAGTCGCTGGTCTTCCCATCACCAAGCGGATCAATTCCGTGGAAATCCGAGGATGCCTCGCTGAGCCCATTCAGCAAATCATCGAAAGCGTCAAACTCACTTTAGAAAAGTGCCCCCCCGAACTCGCAGCCGACCTCGTCGAGAGAGGCATGGTCCTAGCCGGCGGAGGCGCCCTCATGAAAGGTCTCGACAAAGCGCTCATTAAAGAAACCGGCCTCCCCGTCTTCGTCGCCTCCAACCCCCTTCTCGCTGTCTGCCTCGGCACAGGCAAAGCGCTTGAGTACCTCGACAAGTTTAAGAAGAAAAAATCTATATAACCCGCTTTTCTTGGGGCTCTGCCCCAAACCCCGCCAAAGGACTGTCGTCCTCTGGACTCCTATTTGTTTTTTTTGATCATCTTCCGCAGCGGAAGATGATCAGAAAAGAAAAATAGGTTTCCAAAGGACGATAGTCCTTTGGTGGGGTTTGGGGCGAAGCCCCGAGGAACGCTGCAATTGGAGACGCTGATGAATCAAGTGATGAGCTCTTATAAGACGGGAAATGAGGAATTGGACCGATGGATTGGGGAGATGGCGGAGCTTTGCAGGCCGGCGGGAGTGCATGTATGCGATGGGAGCGACCGGGAGTATGGGGAGTTGGCTGCGCAGCTGGTGAGAGAGGGGAAGGCGACGGCTTTGAATGAGGCGATGAGGCCTCATAGTTTGTGGTTTCATTCTGATGCGGAGGATGTGGCTAGAGTTGAGGAGTGCACATTTATTTGTTCGAGGCGGGAGGAGGATGCGGGGCCTACGAACCATTGGGTGGAGCCGGGGGAGATGAAGCGGAAGCTGGGGGGGCTGTTTTCTGGATGCATGGAGGGGAGGACGATGTATGTGGTTCCTTACTGCATGGGGCCATTGGGATCTCCTTTTTCGATTGTGGGGGTAGAGATTACGGATTCGGCTTATGTTGTTTTGAATATGAAGTGGATGACCCGGATGGGTAAGGAAGCTTTGAAGCAGCTTGGGAATGGGGCGTTTTCGGCTGGGATGCATTCTGTGGGAGCGCCGTTGAAACAGGGGCAAAAGGATGTGAGGTGGCCTTGCCATGTGAAAGAGAGATGCATTGTTCATTTTCCAGAGGAGAGGAGCGTTTGGTCGTATGGGAGTGGATACGGGGGAAATGCGCTTTTGGGGAAAAAGTGTTTGGCGCTGAGATTAGCGTCAGTCATGGGGAAAGAAGAGGGGTGGCTTGCAGAGCATATGCTCATTTTGGGGCTCACGAGTCCAGAGGGGGAGAAGAAATATATCGCAGCTGCATTTCCTAGCGCGTGCGGCAAGACGAATTTGGCGATGCTTACTCCGACGCTTCCTGGATGGAAGGTGGAATGCGTGGGAGATGATATCGCTTGGATCCGCGTGGGCGATGATGGACGCCTTTGGGCTGTGAATCCTGAGGCTGGATATTTTGGCGTAGCGCCGGGCACCTCGATGAAGACGAATCCTAATGCAATGCGCACGATTGCGAAAAATACGATTTTTACGAATGTGGCCTTGACGGGCGAGGGGGATGTGTGGTGGGAAGGGATGGATGGCAGCCCTCCGGAAAAGATGATTTCCTGGCTTGGCAAGGTCTGGAAACCCTCTGATGGGCCCGCGGCGCATCCGAACTCGAGATTTACGGTGTCGGCGAAACAAAATCCTATATACGATCCGATGGCAAACGATCCTAAGGGAGTGCCGCTTTCTGCGATCATTTTTGGCGGGAGAAGAAATGGGGTGGTCCCTCTTGTTTACGAATCATTTTCTTGGCAGCACGGCGTTTTTTTAGGCGCCAGCGTGTCTTCGGAAAGTACAGCTGCTGCGAAAGGAGAGGTGGGAAAGTTGAGGCACGATCCTTTTGCGATGCTCCCTTTTTGCGGGTATCACATGGGAGATTATTTTGCACATTGGCTTGAGATGGGAAAGAAGACGAGTGCGGACAAGCTGCCGAAAATTTATTACGTCAATTGGTTTCAAAAAGACGCGGAAGGGAAATTTTTATGGCCTGGCTTTGGGGAAAATTCGAGGGTTTTAAAATGGATTTTCGAGCGCACATCGGATAAAGCCCCGGCCAAGAAAACAGCGATAGGATCAATTCCAACCTCTTTAGACCTCTCGGGTCTAGAGATTTTGACAGAAAAGCTTACAGCTCTATTTTCTATTGACCGAGAGGCCTGGCTTAAAGAGTGCGATGAGATCAAAAATTATTTTAAGGTTTTTTCCTCTCGTATGCCGAGCGAATTACTCCGAGAGCTCGACGAGTTAATCCGTCGATTGCATTGAAATCGCCCCGGAATTCGTTGGAACAAGCGATCGATCTCGTGTAGATTTTATGAACGAGCTCGTGTCTCAATTCTGTAGGCAGATCTTTTGTTTGCGAGTGTTTGAGATGATAAGCGATCACTTCGCAAAAAAACGCCTGTCTAGATACGGTCTTCTCAGCAAAATGTTCGCCAAAATCCCGGATCAAGGCGGGGATATCGGCATTTCCATACGAACACTTTTCAGAATTGGTCAGAGCTTTAGCTAAACAAGGAGTAAGCGTGCTTGATTTAGGAAAAGTGAGATTGGGCATTGACATAGAACATCCTTAGTGTAAAAAGGTTAATTATTTTTTTATTTTCCTATTTTGACCAAAAAAAGTCTATCGCCTTTCAACCGGAAGCGTTCCACCTCAATGGCACCCAAAAGGGCCGCATTGAAAGATTTTTAAATCATTAATAATAAAGTAATTATCGTTGAAAATCTTTAAAAAACTTCTGGCTTGCGTTATTTTATTGAAAATGTTTAGTGAGCTGTCTTTGTAATATTATCTACATTTTAATATCTTAACAAAAGTTTAATCTTATTGGTGTATAATTGTTTTAAAAAAATAGGATTATAAGTTTATGTCTTCAGCTGGTTTTGATGGGTTTTATTCATCTACTTCTTTAAAAGAATGTGAAGAAGATTTTTCGTTTGAAATTGATCAGATTTTAGCCGGCGGAGATCTTGGGGGGGGCTCCGAATTTGAAGAAGAAATTCCTTGTAAGAATTTATATAAAGATACGCATTTCCCAAAAGCCGTGGTTGAATCGATAGAGCGTTTCAAAGAGGTCTCTTTTGATCAACTTACTAAAAATCTAGAGATTTCTGTTGTGAAAGCGGGCCACAAAAAAAACGGGCAAGATAAGCAATATGTTTTATTAAGAAAGAGCGAAGCTGGCGCTTCTTCTGACTTTTATATAGGATTCTCTCCTAAAGGCAAACAGCGGGCAGTTCTTTTAAAAAGCTCCGATGCTCAAGGTTCTCAGAGAGATCAAGAGATGATGGCCATTAACCAGAAACGTTTTAAGGAATATCTTGATTCTAGTCCGAAAGAGGAAGGAATTCAGCATATCAGCCGCATATTGTATGTAGATCCAAATGTAAAAATAACAGAACTTTGCGGAATCGATTTGAAAAAATTTATGGAAGAGAATAGAGATCTATCTGAAGAAGATCTGATTAACATCATCGAACAGATTTTAAAAGGACTTTTTTTCATTCACAAAAAAGGGTTTGTTCATAAGGATTTGAACATAAAAAATATTGTAGTTAATAGAGATGGAGAAGGAGCTTTAATAGTAAAAATTATCGACTGGGATTTGGTGGGAGGAGCTGTAGAAGAAGATCATCAATTGCAAGGAAGCATATTTTATCTTCCTGTAAATATTACTAATAGGTTTTTGGGTATTTTTGAAAAAGAAGAGTCGTCTGAGCCCGAACCTTCTATAAATTTAGCATCTCATCGTTATCCAAAAGAATGGACAACAAGCGCCCAGGACATATGGGCTCTTATGTATCTCATTGGTCAAGTTGGAATCCAATTAAATCAGCATATAAGTGAAGGTTTTTTGGAAAGGTTCAAAGAATATAAAGAAATTGTTGAAGATAGTATAAGAAACAAAAAAGACGTTATAGATTCTTATCAAAAGAAAAGAGAGTATCTAGCAAACAAGTTGAACCTTTTTTCTGGTTTGCAACCTAAAACGTTTGTCGACCATCTTTTATATAAGATGGCTGAAGTGGATTGTCAGGCAAGACCTTCTGCTGAGGATCTTTTATCTTTTATAAGAGAAGATTTAAATCCGAATTTATACTGTTCGTGACTTAAGAATCGGCTATTGGACGGTAGATCGCTGCCAAAAATCGAATGCGGCAAAGTGGGCTAGTACAGCTTGACAAAAGTTTTTGGAATAATTTCGGCGTGAAAACGGTCTAAAATCGACGATCGGAAAGTGGGTTGTATTGCCTCATACTACCCCACTTTGCCGCAATCGATTTTTGGCAGCGATCTCCCGTCCAATAGCCGATTCTTGAGTCACGAACGGTATAAAACAAAAATAGTTGGTTTTTTCGAAGAAAACGCTGTATGTTAGTTTTCATCCAAGGAGCTCTCTTGCCTCAAGAAATTGATTTATTGAAATTCGTATGTCAAAAATTAGAGGATTTGGGCATTGCTTATATGCTAACAGGATCTCTTGCGGCTAATTTTTATGCCGTTCCTAGAATGACTCGCGATATTGATATTGTCATAGAAATAGAAATGCCGGAAATACAACCATTTTATCAATGTTTTGTGGAAGATTTTTATCTTACCAAAAATGCTATGGTTGAGGCAATTGAACATGAAACTATGTTTAATATTATATCAAATAAATCTGTTTTTAAAATAGATTTTATTGTCAGAAAAAATTCTCGTTATAGAAAAAAGGAATTTGAGCGGAAAAAACGGATTGATCTGGATGGTACGCCTGTGTGGCTTGTATCTCCCGAAGATTTGATTATTTCAAAATTATTTTGGGCGAAAGATAGTTTTTCAGGAACGCAAATTCGGGATGTTCAGAATCTTTTATTGTCTATCAAAAATCTTGATGTAGATTATCTTCATTATTGGATACGGGAGTTAGGATTAAGCTCTATTTATGAGGAGATCAAACATCATGGATGATACATCGCCAGAAATGATGCAGAAAATGCGAGAAATGTGCGCAGAGAAAACTCCTGAAGAACGTTTCAAGATGGGATGTTCAATGTATGAAACTTCTAAATATTTAGTGACACGATTTATTTTAGAAAATAATCCGCAGATTTCTTCCGTTGAATTTAAAAAAGAGTTTTTTTTAAAATTTTACGCGGATGATTTTAGTCTATCTGAACGAGAGATGATTTTTGCTCATTTTGAGAGTCTTGGGGAGGCTTCTACAGGGGCTTTTCTCTAAAAATTCTTGATAGCTAATAAAGTATAATCAACCATGTTATCTCAAAAAGTGAGGTTGACATGGCTAAAAAAAATCCGAAAGACACCTATTCCGAAATCGATCAAGTGATT